>URZG01000006.1 GCA_900552325.1 uncultured Porphyromonadaceae bacterium
CGCCTCGGCCACCTGTATCAGTTCTGCCGATTTCCCTAAGTCAACGTCGCGGTTCAGCTCGCCCACGTTGCTCACCCCTATGATGTGGTCGAAACGCAGGTTCTCGTCGAAAGCGCGGTCCATCTTCTCGCGCGTCACATACTGTGCCGGCACCGAAGGGTTCTCCTTGCAGAACCCGAAGAGCAGGAAGCCGTCCTTGTGCAGCCTGAGGTCGAACACGTCGATATGCCCCGTCGAGGGTGCCAGCGCGCCGTAATAGGAGTCGATGGCGCCGTCCAGACGGTAATAGGTGGTGTAGAGGTCGTGTACGGTCTGCAGCAGAAGCACCTTGTCGTCAAGTTCCTCCTGGCGCAGCATCTCGATGAGGTCGGCCGTCAGAATCTCCTCACGCTCGAAAGGTAGATCGGCCTCGCACAGGGCGCGCATCCTGCTGCGCAACCCCTCCACAAACTGCTGGTCGGGCACCGCGGCCTTCCCTTCCGGGGTAAACAGCCGACAGTAGTATCCACCTGATATGGAGTGTTCTATACGCAGCCTCATCCCCGGATTCTCGCGCCGCAGGGCGCAATAAAGCATCATGCACAGCGAGCGCACATACACACGCTCCCCCGAGCCGGAGGTGCGGGGCAGGTATTCCACCATTTTGGGACCGAAAAGCCGGAACTGCAGCGGTTCGGTCTTGTTGTTGACTCGCGCGCAGATAGGGCGCTCGCGGCGCGCCATCTCCTGAAGTTCAGGATTATGTGCAAGTATCTCGGCCAGGGTATCCCCTCCGTTGAAGGGCAGATACCGGTTTGTGTTGCGGCAATAGATTTCCATATACAGCTGTTGTTGAAACATCGGGAGTGCATCGGAATTTCCGGAAATGGCTTTGCCGGCAATTCTGATGTACCCTCCAAATTTACATATTTTATCCGACATTCCAACACCCCCGCCCCCCTTTTTGTTCCGGCACTCAGCGGCGGTATTTGGGGTTGCCGGGTTTGAGGAGACGTTTGAGGGGTTTCTGTACGTCGTCCTTGAGCCAGAGGAAGCGGCGCAGCACTCCTAAGGCGCGCAGTTGCGTGGCGCGTTCGTTCCATCCCATAGCGCGGGCGAGCGCGCCGGCAAGCCGCTCGGTCTCGGCCTCCACTATGTTGATGCGGCGGAACATCGTCATCAGTCTGCGGCGGTCGCGCACGCCGAAATCGGTGCGGTTCACATCCACGTAGACGAAGCGGTATTCCCCTTCGGGGGTGTCGGTGCGCATCAGCACGTTACCGGGCGAGAAATCGCGGAAATGCACTCCGGCGCGGAAAAGCCGCGCCATCTCCCCGCCCAATGCCTCCACCATCGCGTCGCGGTCCGCCCGGCGCTCCCACCACCGTGTCTCGGTCACATTATCCTCCTGGGCGCACACATAGAAGGCCCGCTCCAGGCGCCATCCCCCGGCGCCGCGCAGCGAGCACGCCATCAGCGGCTCCGGGGTGTCGAATCCGAGCGACAGCAACCGCATGGCGTTGTCGTAGGAGCGGTGCGCCTTGTCGGTGCGCAGCCGTCCGTAGATCAGCCCCTTTATCAGTCCGCCGCGCCGGAAAGCCTTGATGTTCACGCGCCGGCCGCTCGCGAGGGTGTGCACGTAGAGGCGGTTGCGTCCGTCGTACATCAGTTCGGCGCCCGGCGGTATTTCGCCTCGGGTCAGCTGCTCTCCGAGCCGGCGCAGTTCCGCGGCCTCGGCCTCGCCGACGGCGGGGTTAATAGTCATATCTGAATAAGTGCTCAAAATCGGAGAAGTCGCTGAGGGTGAATTTCTTTTCGGGGTCGGTGATGAAGTATATCGGAAGGTCGCGGTACATCGACGCTACCAGCGAATAGGTGCTGGGCGGACCGATGATGTAGTCGCACTGCGACAGTGCGCGCAGATCGCTTTCGGCCGAGCCGCACGGAAACAGGAGCTCCCCGGTGCGCACGTCGATCTCCGACGAGAAGTATTCGAGATCCAGTTCGTGGTCGTTGGTGAACACCGCCACGTTAACCTGCACCTCGCGTTGCGCCATCAGCTCCACGAACCGGTTGATGACCTCCAGATACTGCCGGTCGGTGTAGAAGTAGCGTCCCCCGTTCCATTTGGCGTAGTCGCCGCGGCGCACATGCACCCCGAGCCATATCGAACCCTCGGCCGCCGAGGGGAGGTCGGGCACATCGTAGGCGCTCTCGTCGAATGAGAAGAGTTCGGTAATCTCGTCGCGGTACTTCAGAAAAAGGTCATAATGGCGCACCCACCACCCCGACAGTACAATCCCCGTGCGGGCGTGCCGCCGTAGTTTGTTCTCCCGGCTGGCAAGACTGCCGGGGGAGAGCAGGGGAGAGTCGTAGTCCACCGTGGGTATTATTTTCAGTGCCGACGCATATTTGGCCCAGAGATAGGTCCAGAAATTATGGCCTCGGGTATGGCAGATCCGGAACCCCTTGTATTTATAGGAGAAGCGCATCGACACCGCCTTCAGTCCGTTTTCCCGCGCCCAGGCATAGGCGTGGCCGAACTGAAGTATGTTGTTGCACAACCGTCCTTTATCTTTTACGTATATCATCGCTTAAAATTACTCAAAGCTCGTTACCTCGGGGCCGTCTCAAAACCGGTCCCGATCGCTCCCGCTGTAGGGACGCTCCGCGGAGCGTCCTGGAACAGCACTGAAATCCGGCCGATTAGGCGGACGCTCCACGGAGCGTCCCTACAGCCGGTCTCGCCTGGATAGCTACTCTAACCTCTTGCCTCTCGCCTCTTGCCTCTCGCCTCTCGCCTCTTGCCTCCTCTCCACCAGTTTGCAGCAGATCAGGGCCTCGTTGCAGGCGCCCTGCACCGAGAGCACCAGGCCGGGAAGCCCGTCGCGCCAACCCCCTTTCAGGAGATATTTGCGCAGGAAGATGAACCCCGGGCGCCACAGCAGGTCGAGCGCCGGATGGCGCCGCCGCGCGGCCTTGCGCTCGGCCTCGTACGACGAATAGCGCAGGTGCTTCTCCGCCCGCGAGTGCACCGACTCGTTGGCCAGGTGGATGAAGGCCAGCTCCTTGCGGCGCGCCGGGATGGACTCCACGCGCCCGTCGATCTTCGGGATGGCATGGATAGTGGCCGGCCACAGGCACTTGTCGCGACGGAAGAAACGGAGCACCGGATCGGGGTAGCCCGAGTGCATCTCCCGCTCCATGAAGAAGTTGCGGCGGGGGATGTAGAGCCCGTCGGGGGCGTCGGGGCGCCCGGCCAGCTCCCGCAGAAAGGCGGTGAGTTCGGGGGTGACAAGCTCGTCGGCGTCGACCTCCAGCACCCACGGGCAGCCGGCATGGTCGATACCGAACTGTCGGGCCGGCTCCACTATGCGGTGCTCGCCGCGCTCGAAGGTTATCACGCGCGCTCCCTTCTCGCGGGCGATCGCGCAGGTGTCGTCGGTGCTCTCCATATCCACCACCAGCAGCTCGTCGAACCCCTGCAGGATGTCGAGCACGCGGCCAAGGTGTTCGCGGGCGTTATAGGTGTGCACTATGGCGGTTATCCGGTTGTCGGTCATGGCGTTGTCAGAAGGTATAGATCAGGTTTATCCCGGCGCAGTGCCCCGTGGCGAAGGGCGCGGCCATCACCATCTGTCCGGGCCTCTGCTGAGCCTTTTTCCGGCGTATCAGCAGTTCCTGGCGGTGCATCCTCTCGCGTTTGCGGAAGATTTTGGGATATATCCAGTAGGCGAATGTGGTGGAAAGGTAGCCCAGGGCGGCTCCACCCACCACGTCGTTGATCCAGTGGCGGTCGTTGTAGATGCGCAGGTAGGCCACGGCCGTGGCCACCATGTAGCCCGACATCGCCACCCATTTGTTGTGGTTCCAGTATTCGCGGCGCATGTATTCGGCACCCATGAAAGCGGTGCCGGTGTGGCCGGAGGGGAAGGAGTTGCGGGCGTTGGAGTCGGGGCGTTTCTCGTTGAAAGCGAATTTCAGGGTGTTGTTCACCACGGCGAAGGTAGCCGCCGACATCGCCAGGAGGATGGTCTTGTCAAGGAAGTTGTGCTCCCCTTTGTAGCCGCAGGCATAGAGCAGGTAAGGGGCGGCTGCGGGCACGTACTGCAGGTAGTTGTCTGCGGTGGTTTTGTTCTTGCCGTGGTTCGAGA
The DNA here is from genome assembly GCA_900552325.1 of uncultured Porphyromonadaceae bacterium. Lineage (GTDB taxonomy): Bacteria > Bacteroidota > Bacteroidia > Bacteroidales > Muribaculaceae > UBA7173. The sequence continues at coordinate 4,134 of URZG01000006.1, forward strand.
GATGTTTCTGCACCTCTTCGCGCCAGTCCACCAGGAAGGGGGTCTTGACAAACAGCGCGGCCACGGTGAAAGTTGCCGCGGGTACCACGAATTCAGCCACGGGGAATTTCTCTGTCCGGTTGATGTAAAGGCTGTCGGCGGCGGTGAGGGCGTTGTCGTCTTTGATCACCAGCTCGGTATCGCCGTAGATCTCGTCGGGAGCCACTTCCGGGCCGTGGATTATCATCAGTGTGTCGCCCGGGGTCGGGGCTGCCGCCTCCGGGGTGTTCGGCACAAGGAGCGCCGTAGTGTCGGCCGGTTCCTGAGCCATGCATCCGAAGGCGCTCCACACAAGGAGTGATATGATGGTTGATAGGATTTTCTGCATCGGTTGACAAATAATGTGCAAAATTACGACTTTTGAAAGATTATAGCTAACTTTGACGTCGGAAAAATGAGCTACTTAACTTACGTTATCACAGCCGTGGCCGTCTGGGCCGCGGTATATCTTCTCTATCTTGCCCTCTCCAAAGGGCTCTCCGCGTCGGCCAGACATCAGCAGGCCTCGCGTTTCGCCATCGCCTCGGTGCTGGCGGTGGCGCCCTACGCCGTTGCGGGGGTCACGCGCCCCGATATGCCTCTGACGGCCATCATCGCTCTCTCGGCGGTGTGGTGCCTGACTTTTCCGGTCATCGACCTCTTCTCGCGCCGGTCGCACGCCACGGAGATCGACAACAAGATGGACTTCGCCCTGGGGCTTTACCTCTGTTCGTTCCTCTCCTCGCTGTGGCTGGCCCTGCAGGCGCTGTGGCCCGGAAATGCGGTGGTAGGGGCGCTGATGGCGGCCATAGAGATCCCGCTGGCATGGATTCCGCTGGGGCAGATCGTATATGTGGCGATCTACGGCAGGGGAGTGGACCACGACGGTCTCCGTCTGGTGATGAACACCTACCCCAGCGAGGTGTGGGAGTATCTGCGCTCTTTCCCTCTGTGGGCGTCGGTGGTGGCGGTGTTGGGCTCCCTATGTTTCACGGCCTTATGGTTCGTGTGGGATATAGGCGTGGCCACGCCCGTGCCTGCGGGATGGTGGCGCCCTGCGCTCCTCTCCCTCCTGGCGGTTGTGGCGGCGGTAGTGGCTTTCAAGGGAGGCCATTCCCCCTGGCGCCGCGCCGGCGTGCAGTCTCTCTGGTACGACAATCTGGAGTATATCCGACTCAACAAGCTTTATGCCTCGCGTGCGGCTGAACGCCGCCGTGCTTTGGGCGCGCTTCCCGCCGCCGCTCCGCACGCTCCCCGCACTTTCGTGCTCGTTATCGGCGAATCGGCTTCACGCGAATATATGAGCGCTTTCACGCCGCAGCCCGGTGGTCTTGACAATACCCCCTGGCTCTCGGCTATGGCGCGTGGCAACGAAGCGCCCACGGTGCTCTTTACCGATGCTTATTCGTGCCATTTCCAGACGGTTCCCACGCTCACCTCGGCTCTCACGGCCTCCAATCAGAAGGCGCCGCTGAAGTTCCACCGCGCACCCTCGGTGGTCGATGCCGCCCATGCCCTGGGGATGCGGGTGTGGTGGTATTCCAATCAGAGCCATATCGGCGCCAACGATACCCCGGTGTCGCTTATGGCGGAGTCGGCCGACGATTTCGCATGGACCCGCCTGGCACTCAACCGCATCCCCTACGACGAGGCGCTCCTCGATTTCCTCCCCCGCATCACCCCGGAGACCGACAACCTGCTGGTGCTGCACCTCAAAGGCTCCCATTTCAACTATGAGAGCCGCTACCCATCTTCCGAAACCCTGGTGCCACCTGCTCCCGGAAAAGAAGGCTATGAGGCGCACTACTGCAACTCGCTGGCTTACACCGATAAAGTCCTCTCGGAAGTTTATACCTACTGCCGCGACAACCTAAACCTCGCCGCCATGATTTACTGTTCGGACCATGCCGACATCCCCACCGCGCGCCGTTCCCCGGTGTTCAACGGCGAGGCGCGTCTGCGAATCCCCCTTTCCGTCATCCTCTCCCCGGCATACGCTGCCGCCAACCCCTCCCTCCTCCCGGCCCTTACCTCCCTCTCCTCGCGCCTCTTCGTCAACGACTTCCTCTACGACCTCACCCTCTCCGTCCTCTCCCCCGAAGCCTTCCCTCCCTCCCGTCTCACCCCCCTCCTCACTCCGCCCCTCTTCTCCCTCCTCGGCACCCTCCCCCTCGAACCCACTCGCCCGTAGGGTCGCGGCCTGCCGCGACCGCTATTTAGCCCGTGCCTAAATCTCCGTCCCGCCCTCTCCCCGCAGGTTGAAAACCTGCTTTCCTATTGTGCCGCGAATGAAATGAGCGGTCCTTCCGTTTAGTCGGGTGCAGCGGGCAGCGCCCGCGGCCCTGCGCCCCGATGGCCACTCTAACCTCTAACCCCTTGCCTCTTGCCTCTTGCCTTTCTCATGGTTCTCAATTACATCTGGATAGCCTTCTTCTTCCTCGCCTTCGTCATGGCCCTTTACCGCTCCCTGGTTCTGGGCGACCTCGGCGTATGGTCCGAAATCATGGGCGCCTCCTTCACCTCCGCCGGCACCGCCTTTGAAATATCCCTCGGACTCACCGGCATCCTCGCTCTCTGGCTCGGACTGATGAAGATCGGCGAACGTGCCGGAGTGGTGCGCTTTTTCGGCCGCATGATCTCCCCCCTCTTCTGCCGCCTCTTCCCCGGGGTGCCCAAGGATCACCCGGCGATGGGCTCGATCTTCATGAACGTCTCGGCCAACATGCTCGGCCTCGACAACGCCGCCACCCCCCTCGGCCTCAAGGCCATGCAGGAGCTGCAGACCCTCAACCACCGCAAGGACACGGCCACCGACGCCATGATAATGTTCCTTATCCTCAACGCCTCGGGTCTCTGCTTCATCCCCATCTCCATAATGATGTACCGCGCCCAGGCCGGCGCCGCAAACCCCACCGACGTGTTCCTCCCCATCCTCCTTGCCACCTTCGTATCCACGATGGTAGGCATCATCGCACTCTGCCTCAAGCAGCGCATACGTCTCCTCGACCCGGTGCTCCTAACCTGGCTCCTCGGCATGGCGGCCATCATCTTCGGCACGGTGTGGGTATTCTCCGGCATGGATGGCGCGGCGGTGGAGCGCTGGTCGGGCTTCGTGGCGAACTTCCTCCTTTTCAGCGTCATAATCGCGTTCCTCGGCGCCGGACTGGTGAAGCGCGTCAACATGTACGAGGCCTTCATCGAAGGCGCCCGTGAGGGCTTCAAGACCGCCGTCACCATCATCCCCTATCTGGTGGCCATCCTCGTGGCTATCGGCATGTTCCGCGCCTCCGGGGCGATGGCGCTTCTCACCGACGGCATGACCGCCATAGTCTCCTTCTTCGGCTTCGACACCCAATGGGTCGAAGCGCTCCCCACAGCCCTGATGAAACCCCTCAGCGGCTCCGGTTCGCGAGGGATGATGGTCGACCTCATGGCCACCCATGGCCCCGACGCCTTCGTTTCCCGCGTCAGCGCCGCCATACAAGGCTCCACTGACACCATGTTCTACGTTCTGGCAGTCTACTTCGGTTCCGTCGGCGTGCGCCGCACCCGCTACGCCGTCCCCTACGCCCTCCTTGCCGACGTCACCGGCTCCGTCGCCGGCGTCCTCGCCGCCTACATCTTCTTCGGCTGATCCCCCCTTGTAGGGACGCTCCGCGGAGCGTCCGCCTCCATTCCCCCTCGCCAACCCATCGCCCCCTATTTCCCGCCATCCATTGTGCCGCGAATGAAATGAGCGGTCTCATCCAGGCATCTCTCCGCAACCCTCCTTCTCTGGTTCTCGTGTCTTAAAATTTTCCGCGATGGTCGAGCAGTGGGGTAGGGGAGGGGCGATCAAATTTTTCAGGTGCCGGATTTTTCCTCAAAATAGGGCGCAAATTTGCGCACAGCTACCCGAATCGTTCTGAATTTTTAATTCTGAGAGGCTTAAAATTCGGCGATATTCAAATCAATAAGCTGATAATTAATAAATTATATCTATTTACCTGCTTGTTGATAAATTGTTGAGAAAAATCTCGGATCGGGGCGTTTTCGCCGATTTCGAGGTTTTTGATTTTCCTGTTGCTATTTTTGGTGCAAATTTTTATCTTTGCAGGTATTTTGGGTTTTTATGCCCGATACCGGTTGAACTGTATGTATTAATACTTTTTCACACTTCAACATGGATGATAAATTCCAATGGCTGACGCGCGGCGAGGCACCGATGCCCGGGCTTGATTTCGCACGGGTACAGCGCTGGATCGTGGAAGTGGCCCGCAGGCATAACCGCATCTGCGGCCCCCTGACCTATATCTTCTGCGACGACACCACGATCATCGACGTGAACCGCCGTTTCCTCAACCATGACTATTTCACTGATATCATTACTTTCGATGATACCCGCGGGCGCCTTCTCCGGGGCGATATGTTCATATCGCTCGACACTGTGCGCACCAATGCCGAAGGTCTCGCGGTGCCTTACACCCGCGAACTGATGCGCGTGATCGTGCATGGCGTATTGCACCTCTGCGGTATCAACGACAAGGGTCCCGGTGAGCGCGAGATCATGGAAGCGCACGAAAACGATGCCCTCGCCCTTTGGGACGAAATGAACTGTAGCTTATGAAGTTTGACTACGATGTGATTGTTGTCGGCGCCGGCCATGCCGGCTGCGAGGCCGCGGCTGCCGCCGCGCGCCTGGGCGCCTCCACTCTCCTCATTACCATAGACCTCAACAAGATCGCCCAGATGAGCTGCAACCCCGCCGTGGGGGGTATCGCAAAGGGGCAGATCGTGCGCGAGATCGACGCCCTCGGCGGCTGGATGGGGGTGGTGACCGACCGCACGGCCATACAGTTCCGCATGCTCAACCGCTCGAAGGGACCGGCCATGTGGAGTCCCCGTGCGCAGTCCGACCGCATGAAGTTCTCGCTCCTTTGGCGCGAGATCCTGGAGAATACCCCGGGCCTCTCTATGTGGCAGGATTCGGTGACGGAGCTTCTTTTCACCGATCTGCCCGATGGCCGTAAGGCTGTCGGCGGCGTGCGCACGGCGCTTGGCGTGGAGTTTACGGCCCGCGCGGTGGTGCTCACCAACGGCACTTTCCTCAACGGCTTGATGCATATAGGCCGCACACAGCTCCCCGGAGGCCGTTGTGCCGAACCGGCCTCGCACGGCATCTCGGAGCAGCTGCGCTCGCTGGGCTTCACGGTGGAGCGCATGAAGACCGGCACCCCCGTGCGCATCGACGGCCGTACCGTGCACTGGGAGCTTACCCAGGAGCAGCCTCTGGAGGAGGATTTTCATTCGTTCTCCTATCTGCCGGGGCAGCGTGGTGCCCTGCGTCAACGCCCCTGCGCCACGGTGTGGACGAGTCCCGCCACACACGAGGTGCTTCGCCGGGGGCTGCCGGATTCGCCCCTCTACAACGGCCAGATCCAGAGTATCGGACCTCGCTATTGCCCCTCGATAGAAACGAAAATCGTGACTTTCGCCGACAAGGATTCGCATCAGCTTTTCCTGGAGCCGGAGGGGGAGACCACCAACGAATATTACCTCAACGGCTTCTCGTCGTCGCTCCCCATAAACATCCAGCTGGAGGCGCTGCGCACGATTCCGGCTCTGGCCGACGTGCAGATCTACCGCCCGGGCTACGCCATAGAATATGATTTCTTCGACCCCACGCAGCTGCATCACACGCTGGAGACGAAACCGGTCGCCAACCTCTTTTTCGCCGGCCAGATCAACGGCACGACGGGTTACGAGGAGGCCGCGGGTCAGGGGCTCGTGGCGGGGGCAAACGCGGCGTTCGCCGCGCTTGACTGCGATTCGCCCGAACGGCGCTCCCTGGTGCTGGGACGCGACGAGGCGTATATCGGCGTTCTCATCGACGACCTGGTGACGAAGGGGGTCGACGAGCCTTACCGCATGTTCACCTCGCGTGCCGAATACCGCATACTCCTCCGTCAGGATGACGCCGACATGCGTCTGACACCACGTGCGCACGCCCTGGGTCTCGCCTCTAAGGAACGGTTCGAACTTATGGAGCGCAAACGCGCGCAGCGCGACGCCCTCATTGACTTCGTGCGCTCCTGTTCCGTGAAGGTGGCCGACGGCAACGCCGCCATTGCAGCCATCAACGAGGAGCTGTCTCTCTCGGGTACGCCGCAGGAGCTTTCCCCTCTGCGCGAGGGCTGCCGCCTGGAGCAGCTTGTGCTCCGTCCGCAACTCTCCATCGACCTCCTTGCACGCCACATCCCCGCGCTTGCCAAAGCCGTAGATAGGGTAGAGGAGGGGCGCCGATCCGAGATAGTGGAAGCTGCCGAGGTGCTCCTCAAATATGACGGCTATATCCGGCGCGAGGCGCTCCTGGCCGACAAGTTCCACCGTCTCGAAGAGGTGCCTCTCGGCGACCGCTTCGACTACGCCTCCATAACGGCTCTCTCCACCGAGGCCCGCCAGAAACTCGAACGCATCCGCCCCCGCACAGTCGGCCAGGCCTCCCGCATCCCGGGCGTCTCTCCCGCCGACATCAATATCCTCCTCCTCCTCTCCGGCCGCTGACCCCTCCCTCCATTTCTCTCTTCCTTTCCGGCTCTTAATGTTTCACGTGGAACATACCTAACCGTTTGCCTCTCACCGCGAAACTCCGCTGCCCCTCTCTCCCGGAAGTTGAAAACCTTCTCCTCGGAAAAGCCCGTAGGGTCGCGACCTGTCGCGACCGCCCGCGAGTCTCTCTTCTCCCTCGGGTTTTCTCTCCGGTTCCCGGCTCCTCTCTCCCGCAGGTTAAAAACCTGCTCTCCTATTGTGCCGCGAATGAAATGAGCGGTCCCACCCCGGGGGTGGTTGAGTGCAGCGGGCATCGCCCGCGGTTTCTCTCCGCGCCCCGCTCCTCTCTGCGGACGCTCCGCGGAGCGTCCCTACACCCGGATGGCTACTCTTGCCTCTTGCCTCTTGCCTCTCGCCTCCAACCTCTTGCCTAATTTACTCACATTTCATATATGGAATACATCAAATCGAAAATCCGCGACGTCAACGACTTCCCCAAGAAAGGGATTGTATTCAAAGATCTAACCACGGTCTTCAAGGATGCCAAAGCGCTCCACCAGATCGGCGAGGAACTCGCCGCCCTCTACCGCGACAAGGGTGTCACCAAAGTCGTGGGCATCGAATCGCGCGGCTTCATCGGGGGCGCCATCGCCGCCTTTGAACTCAATGCCGGTTTCGTACCCGTGCGTAAGCCCGGCAAACTCCCCGCCGACACTCTCCAGGCCTCATACGACAAGGAATACGGCAAGGATGTGATCGAGATACACCGCGACGCCATCAACGAGGATGACGTGGTGGTGATCCATGACGACGTACTCGCCACCGGCGGCACTATGGCAGCGGCCTACAATCTTGTGAAAAGCATGAACCCGAAGAAGATTTACATCAACTTCATCATCGAGCTTTCCGCCCTTGACGGGCGCCGCAACCTCCCCGCCGAGGCTGAAGTCACCTCCCTCATCGTCTGCTGATCTCCCCGCTGACGACACCCCTCATCTTTTTTTCTCCTCTATGGCTCCAAAATTGGGGCATAAGGGCAGGGCGTATAACAAAATACGCCCTGCTGTGTTATATTTGTCAGAAGCGTGTGCCGGAATTGACCGGAAGCCGCCTTGCTGTAGGGATGCTCCGTGGAGCGTCCGCCATAAACGGCATGGATCCGACAGCGGTAACGGACGCTCCACGGAGCGTCCCAACAACCTGATTATCCCGGTGAACCTTCGCCATAACTGCTATTATATGTTTCAACGTTTCAACTATATGAATAAGTCAATATCTGCAACGGCAATGGCAGCGGCCACCGCGATGGTGCTCGCCCTGACCCCCTGCGCGGCGCCGAGGATGTGCGCCGATACCTTCGAACCGTTCAAATACGGTAACTTCGACCAGTGGGTCACACGCAATATAAAGGAATCCGCCATCATCGGCGGCAACCAGAAGACGCTCTATGAGATCGGCCCCACGGCCACGATCAACGGCGCGTCGCCATACGTGAGCCGCGGCGGCTCCCCATGGGCCACCTCCAATGTCTACGCAAAGGTACACGGCGTGGTGAAAGGGAGCAACGCCGTGTTTCCCGATGCCCGCGGCGCGGGAAAATGCGTCAAGCTCACCACCATCATGGAGCACTGCAAGGCACTCGGCATTATCAATATCGACGTGCTCGTGGCGGGTTCGATCTTTCTGGGGCGCATCATCGAGCCGGTGACCTCCACCAACAATCCCTATGCCAAGATGGAGATGGGCATCCCCTTCACACGCCGCCCTAAGGCGCTCCGTTTCGACTATAAGGTGAGTATGCCCGCCAACTCCGACCGCATCTACTCCTCCGGGTTCGGCAAAAAGAAAACCTACAAAGGACATGACTCCGCCGAAGTCTACGTGCTCCTCCAGCGCCGCTGGGAGGACGCCGACGGCAACCTCTACGCCAAGCGCGTCGGTACCGGCCGCGAACGCTACGGCGCTTCCACTTCGGGATGGGTCAGCGCACACACCATCCCCATCCGTTACGGCGACATCACCACCCAGCCGGGTTACAGATCCTACATGGGCCTCATCCCCGCCGAGAAAAGCTACTACGCACGCAACTCCAAAGGGAAGATGGTGCCCGTAAAAGAGGTGGGCTGGGACGACCCCGACGCCACACCCACACACATCCTCGTCATGGCCTCCGCCGGCTCCGGCAACGCCTACATCGGCACCCTCGGCCTCACCCTCTGGGTCGACAACATGGGCCTCGTCTACTGATCCCTCCCGCACACCTCCTCTCTCCCCGCCGGTTGAAAACCTGCTCTCCTATCGTGCCGCGAATGAAATGAGCGGGTCCCGAAATCGCAGAAAATCCACGCCGGCAGCTCTTCGTTTGCTTCGGACGCTCCGCGGAGCGTCCCTACACCCGGATGGCTACTCTCGCCTCTCGCCTCTCGCCTCTTGCCTCTTGCCTTTTATCTCTTGCCTCTTTCGCGCTTTTTTTGTAATTTTGCGTTATCTTTGGAAAAATGTACATGAAAGAATCCGATCAGAATCCCGCCGTGGAGGCGCAGCCCGGAATCGCCGGGGATTACCCGTTCAAGAGCCGGGAATTCCGCGAACTCTACGAAAAATATAAGGTCAAGCCCGACGTCCTTTCCGCCGACGACATCATGCGCATGGTGCCGCGGCTGGCGTCGCATCCCAAACTGGTCAACTGGCTGGTCCACGCTTTCGCCCTCGATCAGGTGAACGCCCTGCACGCACACAACTGCCACACCCCCGGGCCGGCTTTCGTGCGCGGACTGCTCCACGACCTCGACATCACCGTGAAGGTAGAGAACGCCGCCGTCTACGAGAATCTCCCCGCCGGTCCGTTCGTCACCGTCAGCAACCACCATTTCGGCGCCCTCGACGGCATCATCCTCATCGACCTCATCGCCTCGAAACGCCCGGGCTACAAGGTTATGGTGAACATGTTTCTCGACTATATCACAGCCATGCGCCCCAACTTCATCGCCGTGGACGCCCATGCCTCCGACGACCCCAAGAAGAAGGCGGTGTCGATGCAGGGTATCCGCGAGTGCATCCGTCTGGTGCGCGAGGGCGAACCGGTGGGTTTCTTCCCCGCCGGCGCCGTTGGCAAGGTCAACTGGCGCGGACGCCTCAAGGACCGTCAGTGGCAGCCGAACATCATCACCCTTATCCAGAAGATGAAGGTGCCCGTGGTGCCCGTATTCTTCCACGGCTCGCAGTCGTGGTGGTTCAATTTCCTCGGAGTGGTATGCTGGCAGGCGCGCACCCTGCGCCATCCCGCCGAAGTGTTCCGCAAGAAAGGCGCTACCTTCAAGGTTACTTTCGGCGATCCCATCTCAGTGGAGGAGCAGCAGCGCCACCAGGGATCGCTCGACGAGTTCGGACTCTTCCTCCGCGAACAGACCTACTCGCTCCGCGACCGCCACGACCCCTCCTGGTCCACACTCGACATACGCCCCTGAGGCAACATAACAACAACCAATCCGAATCCTCTTCCCGATGGCTGACGAAAAAGTACAACAGGCCAAACTCCGTTTCGGTATCGTAGGCAACGACCCGCAGCTTGAGCGCGCCATCTGGCGCGCCCTGAAGGTGGCGCCTATCGACGTGGCCGTGCTCGTCACCGGAGAGAGCGGCACGGGCAAGGAGTTCTTCCCGCAGATCATCCACGCTTTCTCCCCGCGCAAACACGCCCGGTATATCGCCGTGAACTGCGGCGCCATCCCCGAGGGCACCATCGACTCGGAACTGTTCGGGCACGAGAAAGGGGCCTTCACCGGAGCTGTGGCCACACGCAAGGGTTACTTCGAGGAGGCCGACGGCGGCACGGTGTTTCTTGACGAAGTCGCCGAACTTCCGCTCACCACACAGGCGCGTCTGCTGCGTGTGCTCGAGACCGGCGAGTTTATGAAAGTGGGTTCGTCGCTGGTTCAGAAAACCAACATACGCATCGTGGCGGCCACCAACGAGGATATGGCCGCCGCCGTGGCGCAGGGCCGCTTCCGCGAGGACCTCTTCTACCGTCTTTCGGCGGTACGCATACAGGTGCCTCCGCTGCGCGAGCGCGGCAACGACATCACTCTCCTGGCGCGCAGGTTCGCCTCGGCTTTCGCCGGAGAGTACCGCACGGCGCCGGTGTCGTTCTCGCCGGAGGCTTTCATGGAGATGATGCGCTACCGCTGGCCCGGCAACGTGCGCGAACTCCGCAACGTCATCACTCATCTCGCCATCTTCTCCGAGGGTGAAACCGTCTCCGGCGAGAGGATGCGTGCCGAACTCCCCGCCGAAGCTGCTTCCTACACCCCCGTGAAATCGTCGGGCGCCCCCGGTTCCGACCGCTATGAGCGCGAGCGGGAGATGCTCTTTAATCTTATTTTCCGCATGCAGGAGGAGATCGAGAGCCTGCGGCGCACCATCGGGGCGGAAGCCGCCCCCGAACATGCCCTCCGGCCCCATTGCGAGGAACCGGTTGCCGAGGAGGCACCGCTTTCCACCTCGCTGGTGAAGTATCGCCCCTTCGCGTCCGATATAATCCTGCCGCATCCTCCGGTCGCCGACGATATCACCGTCACGGCCGCCGAGGAGGTCACTCCGGCGCAGACCCTCGAGGATACCGAGCGCGAGACCATCCGGCGAGCCCTGGCGCGCAATCAGGGGCGGCGCAAAGCCACCGCCGCCGAGCTCCATATCTCCGAACGCACCCTTTACCGAAAAATCAAAGAATACGGCCTGGAATGAAATCTTTGCCCGAAAAAATATTCCGCTCCCTGCGGCTCCTCCTCCCCGTGCTGGCGCTCCTGCTGGCCGCCCCCTCCTGCCGCATAAGCTACAAGTTCAACGGCTCGGCCCTTGACTACAACATCTACAAGACCATCAACATCGGCCAGTTCCCCATCCGCGCCGCGCTGGTCTACGCTCCCCTACAGCAGACTTTCGAGAACGAGCTCCTCGACTATGTGACCCGCAACACCCGTCTGCAGATCACCGACGGCGCCTCCGACCTCGAGATGGAAGGCGAGATCACCGGCTACAATCTCTCCCCCCAGGCTGTGACAGAGGACGCATACGCCTCGCAGACGCGCCTCACAATCACCGTGCGCGTGCGTTATACCGATGCGCGCAACGATGCCAACGATATCGACCAGACCTTCTCGGCATACCGCGATTTCGACGCCTCCATGATGCTCGACGAAGTGCAGGACCAGCTGTGCCAGGAAATCGCCAAGGAGCTCGTGGAGCTGATCTTCAACTCCACCCTCGGCAACTGGTAGCGGTCCCGCGGCTCTCTCCTGTTGTGCCGCGAATGAAATGAGCGGTCCTCCTCCCGGTTGGTCCGGTGTAGCGGGCATCGCCCGCGGTCCGCGCTCGCGCCACGCCCCCCGCTCCCGGCCGGCTACTTTAACCTCTAACCCCTAACCTCTCACCTGAATTGAACCGACTCACCGAAGCACTCCGCGCAGAGACCCCCGACAGCGGCTGGGTCGATGAAATGCGTAGAAAATACCCGTTCTTCACCATCCCTATGGCGATGCGACTGGCCTCATGCACCGATGCCGACGAGCGTCAGTGGCTGCTCATGCGCCTGCGCCTGTCGGTGCCCTCGCCCGAGGTGATGGAGCGGCTTGCCGGCACCGCCGATCCCCGTTTCGATTCCTTCTATCCACCCGTGGAAAAGCCCCGCACACCCGACACCGACACCGCCATCGACGATTTCCTCTCGCGCTACGCCACCACAACGCCCGAAGAGGAAGCCCTCCTGGAGCGCATGATCTTCAACCCCGTGCCCGACTACGCCCAGCAGCTCGCCCGCGAGGCCGACACGTCGCTCCCCGCAGCCCCGGCCGAAGGCGCCGATACCCCCGACGACCGCATATCGCGCTTTATCCTCGCCGACCATGCCTCCCGTCCGGTAGCCGCCGAAACCGATTCCCATGAATCACCCGCGGCCCCGGAACCGCCGGCTACGAATCCCGCTCCCGCCCCGGCGAAAAAACGGCGCGCCGCCACTCCCGTTCCCGGCGAAAACACCCTTCTGAGCGAGTCTTTGGCCAAAATCTACATAAAATCGCACAAGTATGAGCGTGCTTTTGAAATTCTTAGCCGTTTAAGTTTGGAATTTCCCGAAAAAAGCCGTTACTTTGCAGACCAATTGCGTTTTCTGCGGAAACTGATCATCAACGAGCAGCACCGCAACCAATCGTAAAGCCCCCTCTCCGGGGGTGCATCCACCTGAAAAAATTAGGAATAAAGAATAAAAATGTACACCTTAATCATTGTTTTAACAGTTGTTATCTCTATCCTGCTCATAATCGTTGTGCTCGTGCAGAAGTCGAAAGGCGGCGGCCTCTCCTCCTCTTTCGCCGGCTCGAACCAGATCATGGGCGTGCGTCGCACCAACGACTTCATAGAGAAAGCAACCTGGACTCTCGCAGCGATTATCGGTCTGCTCTCCATCCTCTCGGTGTTCGTTATGCCCCGTAACGTAGTGCAGAGCGGCACTCGTGTGAAACCCGTTCAGACCACTACCGTAGTCGGTGGCGCAGCCTACGAGACCCCCGCTGCAGCTCCCGCTGCCGCTGCAAAAGAGGAGGCCGCAGCTCCCGCTGCCGCTGAGGAAACTCCCGCCGAGGCTCCAGCAGCCCCTGCAGCCGACAAGAAATAACACTCTCAGCACCCTCCGAATCCTGAAGTGGAATATATCTCGGGAGTGTCAGCCTACGACGCTCCCTTTGTTGCATACAATATAATGCTGCTGAATATGGCAAGAAGATTACGAGACCTGCCGGGACTTCTGCCGGTATGTGCGTTCGCGCTGCTTTCCCTCGCCGCCTGCAACGGCTTGAGTGTCCGTGAGAAAGAACTTGTAGGAAAATACTACAACACCGCCCTCTCCGACATGAAACCCGAAATAGAGCTGAACTCCGACCGCTCTGCCGTGGTGCGCGCACTCCGCCCCGGCGACCTCGTCTACTCCGTGAAAGCCCGTTGGGAGGCAACCGAGGATTCGCTCATTATCCGCCCCGACACCGTATCTATCGTAGTGGAGGAGGGCGATCCAGCCGCAGTAGGCCATGTGCCCGCCCGGCTGGCATGGCCTATCGTCAAATACAACGACCAGACCCTCACCCTCATACGTAACCGCAACACCATCGACTACCGCCGCCGCTACGAATAAGGAGAGGCGGGAGGCGAGAGGCGAGAGGCAAGAGGCAAGAGGCGAGAGGCAAGAGTAACCATCCGGATGGCCTCTCTAACCTCTAACCTCTGACCACTAACCTCTAACCTCTAACCTCTAACCTCCTCTCGCCTCTTGCCTCTTGCCTCTCGCCTCTTGCCTCCCGCCTCCCGCCTCCACTTTTAAACTTACTTTTTATGAAAAAACTTCTGTATCGTCTTTCTCTTATCATAGCCCTTGTGGCGCCGCTATGCCTGCTGGCAGCCTGCGGCTCCACATCGGATGCCGCAGCCGACCAGATCGTTTCGGCCGAAGAGGCCCTCGCCGCAGGCGACTATTCGCAGGCGCAGGAGATCATGGGCCAACTCGTGCGGAAAGGATACAAAGGTCTCTCCGAAGATAATCTCGGACGTATGGCCGTGTTGCTTATGCGTCTTTCAGAACACTCCGACAGCGACGAGAATATCGCCGAGGCCACGGAATGTTACCGGGCCGCCGCGGCTCTTTCCACTGACTCCCTCCATGCCTTCACGGCCACTTTATCCCCCGAAGAACTCGCCAACTTCTTCCTCGTGAAGCGCATCGCCACCGGTATCGACAACCCCGTGGACCTCACCGCCGAGGAATTCACCGAAGAGGATATGGTGGGCTTCGACTCAATAAAATAGGTGAGAGGCAAGAGGCGAGAGTTACCTTCCGTATGGCCTCTCTAATCGTTAACCTCCAACCTCTGACCCCTCACCACTAACCTTTGAACAATGGACTGGAAATCACAGCTTGACGCACTGAAAAGCTCTCTGCCCGAGGGAGAAGAGCTCCCCGTGCCGGAATCCGCGCCGGCACCCTCGGCCAAACAGCCGCGCCTGGATGTCCTCCTCGATAAAAAGGGGCGCAAGGGGAAAGCCGCCACCATCGTGGCCGGATTCACCCTCTCCGACGACGAAGTGGAGGAGATAGCCCGCAAACTGAAGACACGCCTCGGTTGCGGCGGCTCATCGCGCGGCGGCGAAATCCTCATCCAGGGCGACAAACGCCGCGAAGTAGCCGAAGCCCTCAGTGCCCTCGGCTTCAAAGCACGCATCATCTGATCGCCCCCTGTTGATTGCTGCCCCTCGCAACCGCCCGGTTCTCCCGATCGCAGGTTGAAAACCTGCTCTCCTATCGTGCCGCGAATGAAATGAGCGGTCCCCCTCCCGCTTGGTCGGGTGCAGCGGGCATCGCCCGCGGTCCGCGCCCGGATGGCTCCTCTTGCCTCTCGCCTCTTGCCTCTTGCCTCTTGCCTCTTGCCTCTAACCTTACAGCCATGAAAACCTTCCGCATGTACCCCACAAGCCTCAACCGCGGCTATCTCGATCAGATTGTTGAGATACTGAGCCGCGGCGGAGTGATAATCTACCCCACCGACTCGCTCTACGCCATCGGCTGCGACGCGCTGCATAACCGCGCCGTGGAACGCGTGTGCCGCATAAAGGGGATTAATCCGGCCAAACAGCGCCTCGCCGTGTGCTGTGCCTCCATCTCCCAGGCCAGCGAGTACGCGCAGATCTCCAACAAGGCTTTCCGCATACTCAAGGAGAACCTTCCGGGCCCCTTCACATTCATCCTCCCTGGCACCACGAAGCTCTCCAAGGCTTTCAAGGGACGCAAGGAGGTGGGTGTGCGCGTCCCCGACAACCCCATCGCCACCGCCATCGCCGAACTCCTGGGACATCCGCTGCTCACCGCCTCCGCCGAATGGGACGAGATCGACCCCTCCGAGGCTTCGCGCCCGGAGGTCGTGGAGATGAAATACGGCAAGGATGTGGATGCGTTTGTCGACGGCGGCGACACCCCCGACACCCCTTCGGCGATCGTGTCGCTTATCGACCCCGACGACCCCGAAGTATTGCGCGAAGGCCCGGTGCCCCTTTCAGAAAGCTGACGCGCAGCCGCCACACGCTCCAGGCCGTGGCCACCACGGCCACCGCTGCCGCTGCCTCCCACCCCAGGCAGATACGTGCCAGAGCTGCCGCCGACGTGGCGCAAAGCGCCGTGGCGGCGATTTTCACTGCCTCCCCGCTCACTGTGAACCCGAACTTACGGAAATAAACCACCCCCACGGCCACGGAATAGAGGCCGTACCACAGCGCGTAGGCCGCTCCCATACCAGCTATACCCCACAGGCGGTAGAATACCATGTTGGCTCCGAGATAGAACACCGCCGACAGCAGCTCGGTCCACAGGAAGGCCTTGCCGTCGCCGCGCGCCAGGATGGAGAAACTCAGGCACCACGAGAAGGCGCGGAGCACCGTCCCCACGATCCCCCAGGTGATGAACGGCAGGATAACGTAGAACTGCGAGTCGTAAAGCGCCCGTACGATCAGTTTGTCGGCTGCTATGAAGCCCGTGACCACCGGGATGAGGATCAGCATCATCAGCCCCATTTCGTGGCTCACGAAGAGCCGTGTGCGGCTTTTCGACTGTATCACCTGCGACAGACGCGGATAATACTCCACGGCGATGGCCGTGAATACCAGTCCCACATAGCGGTTCACTATCGTGAAACCGGCCTGGAAGAAGCCGGTCTCGGCCTCCCCCGACTCCTTGTTGAGCCATCCCATGAACACGAAGGTCACCACGGCCGTGATGAACTCGCAGGCCGTCAGATAAGCCCCTAAAATGAGCATCTTCTTCCCCATCGACAGCGAGCCCCGCATGGTGATGCGCTCGCGCGGAGGCTCCACTTTCTCGTGGATCATCCCTATCGCCAGCCACGAGCACACGCCGTAGGCCACGATGGAGGGGAGGATGGAGTCCAGGCCCCACAGACGGAACATAGGCACGCTCACCGCAAGTCCCCCGACGGATCCCCACAATATCCCCCGTGCCAGCCTTTTGAAACGTTTCAGCCCCTGGAACACAGCCGATTCGGCGGCTGTAAGCGACGCCAGTACCACAGTCACGGCCAGCACCATGAAGCACCACGCATGCCCGGTGTCGCCGAAGGCGTAGAGGCTGAGCGGCACGGAGAGGCACACCGTCAGCGCTCCCCCGGCAAGCCCTAACAGCCATCCCAGGCGCCTGACGGTCAGCACCAGCGCGGGCAGCTTGCGGCTGTCGGCCGCCGCGAGATCGCGCACGGCGCTCGAGCGCAACCCTAACTGGCAGGTGTTGTTGATCATCTCCAGGGCGGAATTGAAGATGCCGTAAAGCCCTATCCCCGCCGGACCGATCCACAGCGCCACCAGCTTCACGCGCACTATCGAGCAGATGATTGTCACCACCTGCACGCTCCCGAAGATACTCATCACCTTGAGCACCCTCGAGCTCATCGACCCCTGCCGCGGGGCGCTATGTTCACTTGACGGATTCATTTGTGCATACAAAATTACTCAATTTGCGGCTATTTTCGTAACTTTGCACAAACATTACACAACTGGAGATGAAAGAAAATTTCGAGATGGTGGCCAAAACCTTCCAGGGGCTGGAAGATGTGCTGGCCGAGGAGCTGCGAGGGCTCGGCGCGGAGAATGTGGAGCCGGGCAGGCGCATGGTGTCGTTCGAGGGGGACCTCGAGATGCTGTATCGCGCGAACCTGTCGTGCCGCACGGCCCTGCGTATCCTCAAGCCCATTCATAAATTCACCGCCCGCGACACCGACGAGCTTTACGAGCGCGTCAAGGAATATGACTGGGGCTCGCTGATGACCCCCCAGAGCACTTTCGCTATCGACACGGTGGCCTACAGCGACGAGTTCACCCACTCGCGCTTCGTCACTTACCGCGTCAAGGATGCCATCGCCGACTGGTTCTGCGACCGCTTCGGCGAGGGGCAGCGCCCGGGCGTGCGTCTCCAGGACGCCGACGTGATGATCAACGTACACATCGCCGGCGACCGCGTGACCCTCTCGCTCGACTCCTCGGGCGAGTCGCTCCACAAGCGCGGATACCGCGTGGCCCAGACCGAGGCCCCCATCAACGAGGTGCTTGCCGCCGGCATAATCCTCAAGAGCGGATGGCGAGGCGACTGCCCTCTGGTCGACCCCATGTGCGGCTCGGGCACTTTCCTTATCGAGGCGGCCATGATCGCCGCAAACATCAATCCGGGCGTTTACCGCCGCCATTTCTCTTTCGAGAACTGGAAGGACTTCGACAGCGAGCTCTTCGACCGTCTCTACAACGACGATTCGGGCGAACGTCCCTTCAACTACAAAATCTACGGCGCCGACATCTCCCCCAAGGCCATCGAGATAGCGCAGCGCAACATCAAGAGCGCCGGCGTGGGCCGCATGATCTCACTCGAGACCAAGCCCCTCTCGGCATGGGACGACGCTCCCGACGACGGCGTCCTCATCACCAACCCCCCTTACGGCGAGCGCATCTCCTCCGACGACATGGAGGGGCTTTACCGTCTTCTGGGCTCCAAGCTGAAGAATATCTTCAAGGGGTACCACGCGTGGATCATCGCCGCCAAAAACGAATATATCCACTCCATCGGCCTCTCCCCCTCGGTGAAGGAGGAGATTCTCAACGGCGCCATCGAGTGCGAGCTCCGCGAGTACATCATCTTCGAGGGTGACTATAAACATTTCCGCTCCGAGGGCAACCGTCTGCGCGAACTTGAGGATAAGAAGAGCGCGCGCCGCCGAGACAAGGAGCAGAAATCGCGCTTCGAACGCCGCGACAGCCGCCGGGAGGAGCGTTTCGGCGACCGTTCCGACCGTTTCAGCGACCGCGGCGGACGCAAGTTCCACCGCCCGGACGACCGTGACGACGCACCGCGCCGCCACGCCGAATCCTCCCGTCCCTCCGACCGCTGGGAGCGCCGCGGCGACCGCTCAGGCACCCCCCGCAACAAGCTCGAGGAGCGTTACCGCCCCGAACGTTCGGCCCGTGGCGCACGCGAGAACGCCGATCCCACCTTCGCTTCGCGCCGCTACAATCCTGCCGCCAACAGCGACAACCCCCTGGCATCGCGCCGCAACGAGGAAGCCCTCCGCGCCATCACCAACCGGCGCCCCTCCCTTCCCCCCGCCGAAGGCCCCCTGATGCGTCCCCGCCGCGGCTGGAAGAAAAAACAGTAACCGGCCATCCCTCTCCGCCTCTCTCCCCGCCCGTTAGTAAGGTGCAGGGGGTATCACCCCCGGCTCTCCTCGGCTCCTCCCGGCCGGCCACCTTTGGCCGCGGACGCTCCACGGAGCGTCCCTACAGCCCGGCCGGCCCCACACCCGGCCGGCCACTCTTGCCTCTTGCCTCTTGCCTCTTGCCTCTTGCCTCTTGCCTCCGTTAACCCCTAACCTCCAACCTATACTTATGCGCCTCCTTCTGCTCGGCTCGGGCGGCCGTGAATCAGCCCTGAGCTGGAAAATTGCCCAAAGCCCTCTCGTTGAGAAACTTTTCATAGCTCCCGGCAACGGCGGCACCCCCGCCTACGGCGAGAACGTGCCCCTCAAGCCCACCGACTTCCCCGCCATCGCAGCCTTCTGCCGCGAAAACGGCGTGGATCTCATCGTGGCCGGTAACGAGGATCCCCTTGTGGCCGGTCTGTGGGACTACA
This sequence comes from uncultured Porphyromonadaceae bacterium, assembly GCA_900552325.1. Lineage (GTDB taxonomy): Bacteria > Bacteroidota > Bacteroidia > Bacteroidales > Muribaculaceae > UBA7173. The sequence continues at coordinate 23,395 of URZG01000006.1, forward strand.
TGGCCGAAAACCTCCCCGGCGTACCCGTCGTAGGGCCCTCCCGCGAAGGCGCGCGCCTGGAAGGCAGCAAGGACTTCGCCAAGGCTTTCATGGCCGAGTTCGGCATACCCACCGCCGCCTACCGCTCCTTCACCGCCGCCGACATCGAGGAGGCCGACCGATTCCTGGAATCGCTCAAAGCCCCCTACGTGCTCAAGGCCGACGGCCTTGCCGCCGGCAAAGGGGTGCTGATCATCGACGACCTCGACGAGGCCAAGGCCGCCCTTCGCGAGATGCTCGGAGGTATGTTCGGCGCCTCGTCGGCCACAGTGGTCATCGAGGAGTTCCTTTCGGGCATAGAGTGCTCGGTGTTTGTGCTCACCGACGGCAACGGCGGCTACCGCATACTCCCCGTGGCCAAGGACTACAAACGCATCGGCGAGGGTGACACCGGACTCAACACCGGCGGCATGGGCGCCGTAAGCCCCGTGCCTTTCGCCGACGAGACTTTCATGCGCAAGGTCGAGGAGCGCATCATCCGCCCCACAGTCGACGGTCTCCGCGCCCGCGGCATCGTTTACCGCGGATTTATCTTCCTGGGTCTCATCAACGTAGGCGGCGAGCCGATGGTGATCGAATATAACGTGCGCATGGGCGATCCCGAAACGGAGGTCGTCATGCCCCGCATCGCCTCCGATCTGGTGCCACTGATCGATGCCGCCGCCCGCGGCGATCTCGGCGACCTTCCGCTGGCGACGGATCCCCGCACGGCGGTGACCGTGATGCTCGTGTCGGGCGGTTATCCCGGCTCCTACGAGAAAGGCAAGGTCATCACCGGAGCCGACGCCACAGGCGATACCATCCCCTTCCACGCAGGCACCGCACGCGACGCCCGGGGGCGCCTTGTCACCTCGGGTGGCCGTGTCATAGCCCTCACAAGCTACGGCGAATCCATCCCCGAAGCCCTGGAGCGCTCCTTCGCCGCAGCCGCAAAGGTTGACTTCGACGGCAAATATTTCCGCCGCGACATAGGCCGCGACCTTGTCGGCCTCAACTGATTCCCGTCCCGCTGACCCCTCTATGGAACGCCGCATCACCGCTTTTCTCCACGCACGCGGAGCCACGCTGCTTTTTCTCGTGGCCTCGTGCGTGGTGGCGTGTGTGGCCCGGAGCCGCGGACTGGTGCTCCCTGTCGTGCCTGACCTCGGCCTGGGGCTTCCGGCCCCGGCGGAATGGATGGGGCACACGTATCTGTCGCTGATCCTCAACATGGCCGTCAACGTGGCCGTGGGGATGCTGGTGATATGGATCAACCGCGCCTTCAACACCCTCCGTTCGCTCACGGCCCTGGGAGCCACTCTCTTCTATGTGTTCCAGTGCGCGAGTCCGCCGCTGCTGGCGCAGTTCTACGGCGGTATGCTGCTGGTACTCATAGCCATGCTGTGCGTGGTGCTCCTATTCTCGGTCTATGGCCGTGCCGACGGCGCCCAGCAGCCGGTCTACCTAATCTTCTTCCTCCTCACCGCCGGAGGCTTCACGCAGATCAGCTTCCTCCTCTTCGTGCCGGTATTCCTTTTCGGGTGCATACAGATGCGCGTCTTCAATCTGCGCACGGCTCTCGCGGCCCTGCTGGGCATCCTCACCCCTCCCTGGCTCCTCTTCGGCTTCGGCATAGTATCGCCCGAGCAGATGCACTGGCCGCGCATGGTGGTGGCATGGGAGCTTTTCGACACCGCCGACATGGTGAAGGCGCTCGTACAGACCGGCTTCACCCTCGTGATGGGGATGACGTTCATGATGCTCAACCTCCTCAAGATCCTCAGCTACAATTCGCGTACACGCGCCTTCAACGGCTTCATAAACGTGCTGTGGATCGCCGCCGCACTCTTCACGGTGCTTAATTTCAACGACTTTACATTCTATATCCCCCTTCTGAACGCGCTCGCGGGGTATCAGGCGGCGCATTTCTTCACTTACAGGCGCAACCGCCGCAGCTACGTGCCGGTGGTGCTCCTCATCGCCATATATGTGTTTTTCAGCATCTGGAGTTTCGTATGAAAAAGATTCTTATCGACGCCTTCGTGCCATACGTGGGCGATATTTTCGACGGGGTGGGGGAGGCTGTGTTCCTCAGCCCCGATGAGTTCACCCAGCAGGCAGTGGCCCGGGCCGACGCCCTGATCGTGCGCACGCGCACCCGCTGTGCCGCCCCCCTCCTGGAGGGATCGCATGTGTCGTTCGTCGGCACCGCCACCATCGGTACTGACCATCTCGATCTGCCCTGGCTCTCGGTCCACGGCATTGAGGCGGTCAACGCTCCGGGGTGCAACGCCCCCGCCGTGGCGCAGTATGTGCTGGCCTCGATCTATACCCTTATCCCTGAGCCGGAAGGGCTTACCGTCGCCGTTGTCGGTGTGGGACATGTGGGGAGCGTGGTGGCCGACTGGTGCCGCAAGCTCGGCATGGAAGTGCTGCTGTGCGACCCCCCGCGTGCCGAAAAAGAGGGCCCGGAGGGATTCGTCACCCTTGAGGAGGTAGCCGCACGCGCCGACATCATAACCTTCCATACCCCCCTCACACGCACCCCCGCACCCCATCCCACATATCATCTGGCCGATGCCGCGTTTTTCCGCTCCCTCGCCCGCAAGCCGCTGGTGATCAACTCCGCCCGCGGCCCCGTGTTCGACACCGCCGCACTCCTCGAGGCTATGGACGCAGCCCGCGTGCGCGGCTGCGTCATCGACTGTTGGGAAGGTGAACCCGCCATCTCGCCCGAACTCCTGGCACGCGCCGACATCGCCACCCCCCACATCGCCGGCTACTCGCGTCAGGGCAAGATGCGTGCCACGCAGACGGTCGTAAACGCCCTCCTGCGCCATTTCGGCTCCTCAAAGGTAATGGACCTCGGCGTCACCCCCGGCGCCGCTCCCAACCCCACGAAACAGGCCATCCTCGCCTCCTACGA
>URZG01000007.1 GCA_900552325.1 uncultured Porphyromonadaceae bacterium
TTATAAAAGCTCAAATAGCACGCTATCAACGATATAAGGATAGTGCATCGGCAAGACACGCACCGCCACCGGACACGAACTCGCCCTATGGTGGATCGGCTTCCTCCTGTCACTGACCCTCAGCATGTTTCTCATGGCCAAAGCCGCCGAGAAACTACCCATCGGCACCGTCTATCCCGTATGGACCGGTATCGGAGCCGTCGGGGCCGTAATCATCGGCATCATCTTCTTCAACGAACCCGCCACCTTCTGGCGCCTCTTCTTCATCACCACCCTCATCCTCTCCATCCTCAGCCTCAAGCTCCTTTCCTGACCGCCGGGGAGTGCCGCCATCACCACAAATCCCACACTGAATTCTTAAACCACCCATGATTTACGCACACACAGAACGGCTAATCCTACGATCCTGGAAACCGGAAGACCTGCACGTGTTCACTGCCATTAACCGGGATCCCCGTGTCATGCGCTATTTCCCGGCCCCATTGACCGACGCCGAAACAGAAACATTCTACAATCTGATTCAGGAAGAATTCGACAACAAAGGATGGGGTCTGTATGCCGTCGAACTCAAATCCACCGGAGAGTTCATCGGATATGTCGGACTCCATGAAATCGGATTCAGATCACATTTCACCCCCGGTATCGAGATCGGCTGGCGCCTGGCCCCAGACCATCACAACCGGGGATATGCCACCGAAGTCGCCAAAGCAGTACTGAAACTGGCCGCAGACGCGGGCATCCGCCGCCTCTACTCATTCACCGCGAAACTCAACATCCCCTCCCAACGCGTGATGCAGAAAATCGGCATGATCCAAGCCCCCGGCTTCACCCACCCAGCGCTCTCCCCCGCCTCTCCCCTCGCACCCCACCTCCTTTATCAGATCGACCTTATGGACGCTCGATAGCCAAAGTCTCGTGCATAATTTTGCCTGATGAAAACACATGCGAAACTCATACTCGCGCTATCCGTTTTTATCTGCATATCCTTGAACGTACATGCGATTTTCTTGTCGTCGATACCGGCGCTTCCGCAATAGTCCCCGACAATAATTCGCCCAAACTCAAAGGCCGTATACATACAGCGGAAACTGTCAGTATCTTGGGCATCATCGGAGAGACCAATTATTCATCCGATGATGATAATTCCATACAAATCGGGACTATAAAGCGAAATCCTGCAAAAGATATTCCTGCCGAATATAGGCTATTATAATAGTTCTAAGCACATCCGTTTTAGTGAACCGCAGTGTTGTTATTCATTTGGTATGATATGCGCCGATATATTTGCCGAGGCAGAAGGTGAATGTCACTTCCATCAGTCCGGCGAAAAACAATATTATCCAGTGCATGATTGTGATTGGGCCTGTCGAGGGCTGCAGCAATACCCGGTGTCTCCTTCCAAGGCGTGGCAAAGTTACGAAAAATTCGGGATATGGCCACTCCCGGCGGAGAAGAGGGTGTGGCGGCCGCCTTATTTCATTTGATGTCATGGAGCAGGAGGTCGGAGCAGCCGGAGCGGACTTCCTCGATAATCTCACGGCACCGTTTGTCGGTGAGTCTGATTTTCGTGCCTACGGCTATGAAGTCGGCGATGCCGGGATGTCCTGTGCCATTGACCGAGGTGGCGTGTTCGCCGTTGTAACCGGCAGTGCATAGAGTAAGGTCATAGGCCGGGGCAAGACGCCAGCGCCACGAACCGCTGTCGGGGTCCCTGACAACATAAAAGCTGAAATTTTTGCAATGGTCATCTTTGTTGTCGGTCAGGTAATTGAACAACATGCGGCGGTACATCTGCTCAACGTCGTCAGAGCTTTGAGTGATATAACCTGTAAGGGCGAGAAGATTTGAATAATCCATGAACGGCTCGCGGAGGGAGATGCACATGAGGCCTCCGGCGGTTGCCGTGTGAAGCCGATTTCCGTCACTGTCGATATCGAATCTGCGGGTTGTGAAATATCTGCCGTTTATAAGCCGGAAGTCAGGCACGGTTATCCTGCAGTTCCGTGCTGTTTCATTGTAATGAAATTCTTGCAGACCGATATCCTCCGGGTCGTATGTATGACGGAATTTGATGATCCAATGACCGTTATCATCTGAAAACACAGCTTTGGGACGCGCGCCTCCGCTGTTGCCGCTGTTATAAAGCAGCAGGCCTGCATCGCCGTCCTGTTGCTCTTTGAGCACTTCAAGGGCCATTTGCTGGAGTCGGTCGAAGTCTGTGACGGATTCCTCATGTTCAAGGTCTATGGCCGGCGAGTAGGTGAGCGCTCCCATGCCGTTTTCACCCACAATGGCGAGCCGGTCCAAAGAAGAAAGGTCCGAGTCGTTGATCCCTTTGAGCATCAACGACTTGTGAAGCAGATAACGGCCGTATCCGTCGGGCAGACTATCTTCGAAAATACCGAAATTTCCATAGAAAGGCTGCGGCCCGGCGATGAATACCCCGGGCTTTAGCGGCAACTCAAGCGGAGATATGCTGAATCCGTCGGCGAGCCATGATTTGTCGTATTCGAATACGTTAAGCCGATTATCGGGAGTTAGCGACAATGTGCCTACGGTGTGCCCACGAAACAAGACAGTCAGTTTTTCCGAATTTCTCATATGTGCTTGTTTTGGGGATAGGCTCTCTTGTCGCCGCTTTTACGTCGAATCATATCGAGTTCTTCCATTGTGTTGAATTTCGGGGTGGCGAACAGGTTCTTGATTTCCGTGGTGTAGCCCAGCGCCATAGCCAGCCGGATAAGAGAATCGAAGGCAATCAGACCCTTTTGCTCGAAGCGGGCTACAGACGACAATGGTACGCCCGACAACTCGGCGATTCGCTGACGGGTCATGTTTTTCTCCACCCGGCGTCTGCGAAAGTTCTCTGCAATTTCACGTGCCAAATCCTCTGTATTATCAAGCGTAAAGCTGTCTAATACAGATAATATATTATTGATATTTGTGCTATTTTCCATAATACTGCCAATATTATAGCACAAATATAATCAATTATTCTGAGATAAGCAAATCCGTGGCCTGAAGCAAATCCGGGATCGCCAGGTTTATTCAGATGTGGATGCGGAGAAGAGGGTGTGGCGGATGTTGCGGGCGGCGCCGTGGCGGGTGAAGAGGTCGGTGAATGTGGCGAGGATGGTGTCGGGGTCGATGCGGGGGTCGAAGAGGTGTACTGTGGTCAGGAGGCGGGTGGTGGAGAGGGAGAGGGCGGTGCGTTCGTTGTCGGAGGTGGGTGTGCCGATACCGCCGGAGGCGTCGCGGAACACGGGGAGTCCGGCGATGTTGAGGTCGCCGCGTCCGATGCCCCGGTATGGCTCTCCTTCGCGTCCGATGCCGAGGGTGAGGGCGTGGCCGTCGACTTTGTCGGCGTCGAAGCAGCCTACGGAGCAGCCGGTGAGGAGCGACAGCTGGTTGCCGGCGTCGACGAGGGCGCTGACGTTGTATAGGCCGAGCCCGCGCACTATGCGCCGCATCAGCTGTTCCTGCGACGGCCGGTAGCGGTTGGGGTCTTTGCCGCATGCCTTGTAGGCGGCGCGTGTGGCGGCTATGGCGGGTATGGAGTTGATTTCGGAAACGGAATAGCGGTCGGCGATGTCGGCAGCGAGGCGTTCCATCTCCTGCCGCTGGGCGTCGGAGGTGGGGAGGTTGGTGACGTCGGCTTCGATCAGGAGTGTGCGGGCGTGTGGCACGCGGGCGCTGAACTCGGGGGCGTATTTTACGGTGGTGCGGGTGGGTTCCATGATGCAAATATACGAAAAAAAGATGAGGGTGAAGCATTGATCGCTTACTCTCATCTTTGTGGGGACCGCTCATTTCATTGGCGGCACAATGCGGGGTATGGGATTGCAACGGGGGGGAATACCGCCGGGTGGGTCCTGATCAGGAAGGGATCAGGGGCGGAGGCGGCGGAGGATGATTTCGTCGACGAGGGCATGGTTGGTCTTCATGTTCATGTTCTCGTCGTGGGGGAGTAGGCGGATGGAGAGGGTGTTGCGGCCGGCGGGTAGCTGCACTTTTATTGCGTTTGTGATGCCCCAGTCGTTCCAGTTGCCTTCGCCTCGCTGCGGCATTACGAAGGTGCCGGCGAGATGTCCGTTGGCTATCAGGGAGCGTATGGCGCATTTGTTCTGGGTGTTGACGGGACCGTTGCCGTTGGCGTAACGGAGCTCCACGGCGTAGAGTCCGGCCTGGGGGAGATCGACGGTTATGTTAAGTGGCGCGGAGTTATGGTCGAGTTCCACGAATCCCGATCCGGAGAATCCTCGTGGCTGTGTGGCGGGCACGTTGCATGCCTCCGGCGAGGTTATGGCGGTTTTCTCGTTGCCGAACTGAACGACCGTGCGCGGTGCGTTTGTCATCGGTCGGGAGGCGAACGATTCCACTCCGTCGGCACTCACGCCGATCACCTGGTACTCGCCGGGGGTGTTGGCGATGAAAGAGGTCTCGGAAGTCTCGGCCACGACGTTGCCGTCGCGGAGCACCTTGTAGTGATTGATGTATTCTATCGGCTGCCACTGTATGAGGTTGTTGGCCGGGGAATTGTCGCCGGTGCGGGTGTCGGGATCGTGCGAGAGCCATGCCGTGGGAGTGAGGGGGGAGCTTGCGTTGGCCACCTGATTGACGCGGAGTGGCGGGATGGCGTTATTGTCCATCACGATGCGTATGGTGTTCTCACCCGAGATGTCGGCGGGGATGAAGGGGGAGTGTATCTTGCCGTTGAGGTAGAAGCGGGCGATGCGGTTTCCGTATCCCTCAACGGAGATGTTGAGTGTGGCGTCGCGGTAGCGGAGGCCGTTGAGTGTGCGTCGGTCGGCGAGTGCGCGGGGGATGAAGGGGGCGAACGATATCCCGTCAGCCTCGTAATGCATCCCCAGGAGCATCTTCATGGTGATGGCGAGGTTGCCCGAGAGGCTCCAGAGCATGTTTGAGGAGTTTAGCTCGGTGCGTATGTCGCCGTTGTCGAGGTTGAGGTTCTCCTTGTTGGTGCAGAATAGGGCCGCGGGACGAATTATGGAACCGAAGCCGAGCATCGCGCCGTCGGCGTTACCGGCCTTGGCGTTGGCCAGAGTCCAGTAAGCGGCCACGAAAGGCCACAGGGCATTGTTGTGGTATGCCGGCATGTCGGGTATCTGGGGGTAGAACACCGGTGGACCGAACGGGGTGACGGGGAATTTCTCGGTGATTATCTTGGCGCGCCGGTCTCCGGCCACATCGAAGAGGATAGCCAGAGCCTCGCCGAGCGCCTCGGCGCGTGGATTGGCTATGGGGTAGTCACGGCCGTAGAAGTACATCGCGTAATATCCCTTGTCGTTGAGCCACAGGTGCGAGTTGACGGCCTCGGCTATGGCGTCGGCACGCTGCGAGTAGGTGACGGCCTGCTCCTTGTCGCCCATCAGGCGAGCTATCTCGGCAAGAGTGCGCCATGCCCGGGCGTGCACCACGGAGGTGCCGAGCGACTCAGAGGCGTAGATGTCGGCGGTCTGCATCCAGCGGGGATAGGACTGCTCGCGCCAGTCGATGAAAGAGGTCTCGCCGCGGATGAGGCCTGTCTCGCGGTCGTAAACCACCGTGTAGTCATCCTCGAGGGAGCGGCGTATCACCGGGTATATTTTTTCGAGCCACTGGCGCGAACCGGTGGTCTTGTACACCTCGAAGGCGGCGATGGTCCATATCTGGCGGTCGGAGCTGACAGGCCATGCGCCTCCCGAGCCGGTATCCTGGATTATGCGTCCGTCGGGGGTGATCTTGTGCTCGAGCGAGATGCGCGACACCTCCGGCTGCAGGGCGGCCATGGCCAGGATAATGGAGTAGGACACGTCGCGGGTCCATACCCCGGGCCATTCGCGGCCGGTGCGGAGGGTGGAATCGGGTTCGATGGCGTTGATCATCTCGTCGAGACCCATGTTGAAGATGGCGTTGTAGAGGGTGTTGGAAGAGGTGAGCACCGGAAGGCCCGAGAGGTCGTTGGCGCGTGCCCACCGTTTCTCCACGGGCATGAAGTAGCCGGGTGTGGCGGCATAGTCCGACACGATCTCGAAGTCAGACGGCGCCCAAGCCTTGAAAGGCCCCTGGAAAACAGTGTCGGCCACCCAGGAATAGGCCGGGGTGCTTACTATCATCGCGTCGATTCCCGGGTGCTCTGCCTCCGCCGGCGGGATGGCGTTGCTTTTTCTGCGGGAACCGGCCATGGCCGTTACAGATGTTGACAGCAGTGCGAGAACGGAGCATAAAACCAAACGGCGGCAGCTCGTCATGCTGTGGCTGGCCGGGTATTGCGTGTTGGTTGAAATCATAGGTGTTTGTTGCAGGCGAATCCATGTCAGGCGGTAAGAGACACCTGAGCCGTGCTTACAGATTAGAACACAAAATTACGCAAGAAGTTTCATCCGACCAAATATTATTACGGGTATCTGCAAAGATTTCCACGTGTGACACCCTTTCCCGCAATAAGTGGAATTTTTGCGGATACCCGTAATAATCACTGCTCCACAGCCGGGGAGGAAGGTCAGTAATACCAGGGGGAGAGGCGGCCCGGGGGGAGTTCGGGATCGAGTTCGGAGGCCATGGAGCAGGCGGTTTCGGCGGCTTGGGAGCGGTAGGAGCGGGCTAGTTCGGGATTCACGCAGTCGAACACGAAAGAGAGTGTGGTGAGCGCCACTATGTGCTCCATGTTGGATTTTATCAGCAGCAGGCGTCCGGCGTCGGCGCTGTCGGAAGTGGAGGCGGGGTCGATCTCCACGGTCATGAGGATGGGGTAATCGGGGTCGTAGGGGGCTTCGGATCCCGGTGTCGTCTCGTCGAAGCGGCATGAGGAGATTTTCTCGGCGAACTGCATCACCAGGTTCGCGAAAGCCATGCGCATGAGGTGGCGCAGCCCCGGGATCTGGTCGCGCCCCAGGAGTGCGGGCAGTTCCACTTCGGGCTGCTGGTGCGCCGCCAGGGCCGATATTGCGAAAATTTCATCGAAGATGTTGCGTGGATTGAGAGTTATAGTCATGGTTGTAAGCGGATTTTTCGGATTGTCAGAACGTAACTGATTCGGATGGCGGACGCGAGGCGAGGCGTCGGCGGTGACGGGCCTGCGGTGCGGGGAGTGCGGAGCGGCATGCCGGGGTTTTGCGCCGGGCGGAGCCGGTGAAGAGCCGCAGGGCATATTCCTCGGAGATGAAGAAACGTGAGGGGAGGGGGCCGTTTCCGGCAAGGATGTCGTCGAGCAGGGCGTAAGGGTCGGCACGAGGCTGCCGGAGGGTTGCGGCGCGCAGGTGGCCGTCGAGTTCTTCCAACATTATGCGGCGCATAGATCCGCACGGAGTCTGCAACTTACCGTTCCGCAGGAGTTTCAGGCGGCGCCACGCGTAATCGGTGGAGAGATACCATGCCGGGGCGGGAGCCCGCAGCACTTCGCGCACAAGAGCGCGTGCCACCAGAGGCGTGCCATGCTCCAGGGATCTCCGCGCCGTACGGCGCACGGCGCGGAGAAAGTCGGAGTTGCGTTGTTCATAGTTCAGAAGCATGTCAGAGAGAGTTTGGAGGTGAGAGGAGAATGAGCCGGTGGAGAAGACCCGGGGCAGACGTGGGCCGGGGTGTGGCGCCTTTGTGCCTGCTGTGCAAAATTACTACCGAGGTGGAGCAAGAAACGTGCCCATCCGTGTTAAAAATATTAACCAAAACGCACTTTTTTTCACCTCCGGTTTCAAGCGGCTGAGATGCCGAGGATTAGCTCGTTGCGTGTGGTGAGGAAGTCGCGGTAGGTCTCCATGAGGTCGGAGATGGAGGCTGCTGCGTTGCGCACCTCGCTTTCGTAGCGCTGTGCGCCGATGGCAGCGCTGACGGATTTCCCCATCAGCGCGTCGCTCACGCCCGACACCTCCTCGAAGAGCCGTATCTGGGTCTGGAGCATGTCGCGTGCGCCGATGTCGGCCACCGGGGTCACCACCTGCTCGGGTTTGGCGTCGCCTGCTGGACGGTAGGGGATTATTCCTCCCGGATCGGCCCACATGCGCTGTATGTCGGTCCATTTCATCCCCTCCACCTTGCTCTGGACCGGAAAGAGGAGAACTCCTTTGGCAGCCGTCCCCATGATATGGTCCATAGTGGTGATGAGCCTGTTTACGTAGCGCTGCTGGTCGATGACGTCCTCCACCAGGGAGTGTACGTTGCCGTCGGTCATGGGGTACATCTTGACGGCGAAAGGCGCCGCTCCCGAGGCGAAGGGGGAGTCGGCTTCGCCCAGCAGTGTACCGTCGGGTGCGAGCCAGCGGCCATGCCATGCGGCGCGGACCGACGTGCGCCAGCGGGGTTCGGGGAGCCCGGCTTTGCAGCGCCGTCGGGCGAGCTTCTTCAGTTTCTGCTCGCGGTGGAGCGGGAGGAGCGAGTAGACCGCCTCGACCGGATCATGCACCTGGAGCCATTCGCGGCACTCGAGGGTCCATACCTCTATCACTCGGCAACGTCCGGCCGGGGCGTGGTAGAAACTGACCGGGGCCTCCCCGGCGGTGGAGGGGAGGGAGGGGGTATCGGTCAGCGAACCGTAGAGCCGTCGCAGCTCGCGGGCGCGGCGCCGGTCGTCGGGGGCGAAGCGCATCACCACCTCGGCCACGCTCATATCCAGGAGTCTGCCGGCCAGCTCCATGTCGCAGCAGCGCGGATCGCGCAGGGCATTGACAAAAAAACGCTCGGGGGGCACGTTGTCGACCCAGATTCCGGCGCCGGCGGGGCGCGTCTCGGCGCATACGTAGTGGATCGCCATCCCCGATATGAGAAATTCCTCCAGGGTGCGTGCGTCAAGCTCGGCCAGGCGGTTACGGCGGCGCACCTCTTCAGGTACGGAGCCGGAGGTGGCGTCAGTCTCCTCCTGGCGGAACCGGCCTACGACGGATTTCACAAGGCGGCGGATAAGATTGTTTGTGAGCGGGGGGCGTCCCGAGAGGGAGACCTGCTCCCCTTCGGTGACGCGGCGGCCGTCGCGGAGGGTCACCGGATCGGCCCACTGGTCGCCGTAGGTGTATCGGGTGTGCCGGCGGCGGGTTTCCCGCATCGGTTCCATGCGCTCCCAAGCCTGGCGGGCGGCCTCAAGTATCAGTTGTGTGTTCATTGCGTCAGGGGTCTGATGGTTGATAATGCATCCTCATGAAAAATATAGGTATCCTCGCCGGGGTCGGCCACGCATATCAGCGAGCGTACGCGGGCGTCGGCCGGCCGTGCCGGCGAGGAGTGCACCTCCAGTGAGCGGCCCCCTTTGCGGAGCACCGCCACCGGACGGCTGACGCCCCCGCAGGCGAAGAGATTTGTCTGCATCACGGCCTGGCGTGAGCCGGGACTGACGATGGTTGCCGGGCGCTCCCATCCGTACAGTTCAAGGCTCACCGGCCGCATGCAGTTTTCGGGGAGCCGCACCGTTATGGTGCCCTCGTCGGTCAGATCTATCCCGGCCTCGCGGGCCAGGTCGGTGAGGGGTACCCATTCCAGAGGGCCGTGGCAAAGGAGGTTGACATACCACATGCGCATCTCCAGGGCTGCCAGCGCCTCGAGGTCTATGCCGTAGGAGCGTGTCACGCGGCAGTCGGCCCGCAGCGGCTCCATGCGGGTAAGGAGGAGCCAGCGGTCAAGCATTTCGTTTCGTGTAAGTTTCAGCATTTCGGCAAGAGGTTAAAAAAAGGTGTGGCCGCGCCGGTTACGGACGGCCACACCGGTGTCACGGTTCAGTTTCAGTCTTTGATTATGCGCATGTGGGTCTTGGGATAGCGGAGCACCAGGCATGAGGCCTCGGTGATGACGATGGCATCGGTGTTGCGCACGCCGGCGGCCTTGAGGTCGAGGCGCTCGGTGCGGAAAGGCACATGCGAGTATTTGGTGATGTATTCGGGATCGATCACCATGCCGTTGGCCGGCATGCCGCACTGGTCGAACACCTCCGAGAGGAGCACGTAGAGGGTGCCGAACTTGGAGTGGATCTCGGTGAAGTCGAGCCCCCATTTGGTCACCGCCTTTTCCGACGAGATCACGCGGGTGCGGTCGATCTTGTGGAGTGCCTCTATGAGGTCGGAACCGGCCAGGAGAATCTTGCGCGAGGAGCCGGCATTATGCTGGAACGCCTGTTTACAAAGCCCCACCAGATCGTTCTCGGAGGAGATGGCCGAGTAGGTGTAGTCATTGTCGGTCTGGTTCCATATCCCTCCGGTGAGCATGATCTCCTCGCCCGTGGGGACGGTCAGTCGGCACTGGTGCCCCATGAGGAAATTCTTCTCCATACCCATGCGCATGTCGATTATGGCGGCCTCCTCCTGGTCGGAGAAGCTCCAGCCCACTTCCTTATTGGCGATCTTCACGAAGGTCGACTGCTCCACCTGAGCCTTGAAAATCTGACAGTAATTGTGTGATTTCACCGGCAGGGTCTCGAACTGAGGTGTGGTGACATCCAGCTCGGCCGCCGCGCGGCCCATGCGCACCAGCACTGTGCCTTTGGGGAGCGAGGGCACGAACGAGGCGTTGCCCGACGAGGTGTTGTTGACGGCCACGGCCGTTACCGTGGAGCCGTCGGAATCGGTGACATAAAGCACGAGAGGATCGCCCGAGGAGGATTTGACCGAGGGAACGAGCACCGTGGTTGAGCGCTGGAACACCCTCGCCTCGCTGATCTGGAGCGTGGCCGGAGTGTCGCCCGTGAGGGTGCGCTCGTCGGGAGCGGTCCACGCCGCGGTGAGTTTCACGGTCACCGGTTTGGTGTCGACCGAGTAATACTCCACTTTCATCGAACGGCACTGACGTGCTCCGCCGTAGCGCGAGATCTGGTCGAGAGGAGTGGACATGGGGCGGATTTTCACGATGCGCGAGTCGATCTCGCTGCGGAGCAGTCCGGGAGCCTCCGTTTCCACGATAGCGGTGGTGAGGGGCTCGCCGTCGATGTTGCGTGAGGCGCCGGTGACGCCCGCCACGGCCGGTAGGGCTGCCGCCGCGAGAACCGACGGGTCGAAGTCGGGCGAGGTGAGGATGTTCATCACGTCGGCCAGGGAGTCAAGCATCCCGGAGAGCCACAGTGCCAGGAGCACTCCGATGACCACAAGCGCTTTCCATCCTTTGCGGGAGAGGAGCCGTCGGCGGAGCGCCGCAAGGCGGGCGGCCATGCCGGGAGCGGAGTCGGATACGGGGAGGTTTTTCACGATTTTGGCGATGTTGTTTTTCAGATTCATGATGTGATGTTTTTTAAGATGTGTGTTTTGCGATTCGGATTTACGTTATTTATCCCAGATGCTGCCGCGGGGATTGTTGAGGATCATGATCTCGGCGTCAGCGCCGGGAGCGGAGACAGGGGTAGGGGTGTGGAGCGGCTGCATCATGCCGGGGCGCTGCATCAGTGCCTCGATGGCCTCGTTGCGCCCGCGGAGATAGGCCTGCCTGAGTTGCTCCTGAAAATCGGGGGCGGACCGGGAGTTCTCGGAGGACTCCGAGTTTTCGGAACTCTCTGGGAGGTCTGTGGCGCGATTGTCATCTGTGGCGCGATTGTCTACGACCTCTTCTTGCAATTCTGCGTGCTTTTTCATAATTTAAAACCGAACGATTTTATGCCATGCGGTGTTGCATAGTGTTTCCGTCGGTGATGCAAAGTTACTTCGGGGAGCGACTGATGCGTCTGCCATAATCTTCGGGAGGCTCTCTCGGGTCGGCTAATCACCTAACTTATAGGTAAGGATGGTTGAAAAATGCTAAAAAACGGCGAGGTGTTACAATGTGAAAACATTTTGGTTGCAAAATTTTGCAGAGGATATTTTAGGTGCTAAATTTGCACACGAATGGTTTTGAAGTGTCTTTTGCACAATTATAATTTTAAATCATTCCGCCCGGAAGAGTCCGCGCGCAGGAGCCCGGAAGCCTTGTGCTCCGGTGCTGCAATTTGCCTAACGCTCATTTTCCTCCATTCTGAAAACCGCCACCAAAAGGGCGCCGGCCGGGCGCACGAAGCAGAGTCCTATGGAAAAAGCGCTGCGCAGCTCCCAGCAACCCCCTTGGGGTGCGGACAGCAGAAGTGTACGCTCTATCTTTGGACCGGGCGCTTGGCGGTGCCTTAGAATGGATGGAGATGTGTTCCCCGCCTCTGCCCTCCGCACCCCCTTTTTCAGGCGGGTGGCCCACGATGCATATCCATTGCTTATTTACACATATATTGACTGGTAATATTACTACGTATCCGGGCAGAAAAAGTCGTGAGATTATTTCTGCCTTTTCCATACGTAGTCCGCGGCGTGGCTCCTTGACGGAGCTGCGCCGTTAGCGTTTTTTTTGGAGTTTTAGGCAACCTTTGGCACTTTTTACCTCTTGTTTTTGTTCACACGAACAGTTGACGTAATTTTGCGTTGATAAAATAGAACCCCTTGCAAAATGTCACCGGGGGCGGTAACATATCGCTCAACTATCCGTTTATGAGAAGAATCCGCAGAAATATCGCTACGCTCGGCGCGCTGGCAGCGGCTTTTGCCGCCGCCGCGCAACAGCCGGCTGCCGCTTCGGGACCATATACCCTCGAACAATGCCGTCAGCTGGCGCTGGAGAACAACAAGGAGATCATGGTGCGCGTGCAGCAGGCGCGCAAGGCCGGTTTCCAGAAAAAAGAGGCGTTCGCCGCCTATCTGCCGGCTCTTGATTTCGCCGGCGGTTACGTCTATAACCAGAAGGAGGTCTCCGTAATCGGGGAGGACCAGCATCTGCCCGTGCAGTCATTCAACCTCGAGACACAGAAATACGAGTACTCGCTGGTGACCAATCCGCTCACCGGCAAACCCGTGCTCACTCCCGACGGCTCGCCGATACCCTCGCAGACGGCGCTGCTGCCCAAAGAGGCCCTCACATATAATATACACAACGTGTTCTTCGGCGCCGTGACCCTGACGCAGCCCATCTACATGGGAGGCAAGATCGTGGCGATGAACCGGCTGGCCGACATCAACAGCCGGATCAACGACAATATGCTGGCCAACGAGTCGCAGAACGTGGTGTATGCCGTTGACGCCGCCTACTGGACGGTGGTCTCGCTCCATGCCAAGCACGAGCTGGCCGTGAGCTACGTGAACCTGCTCGACTCCCTGAGCCGCAACGTGCGGCTGATGCTCGACCAGGGGGTGGCCACGCGCTCCGACCTGCTGAGCGTGGAGGTGAAGCTCAACGAGGCCAACGTGGATCTGCTGAAAGTGGAGAACGGGCTATCCCTGTCGCGCATGGCGCTCGCTCAGGTATGCGGACTGCCGGTGAATTCGCAGATGTGCGTGGCCGACGAGTCGGCCTCCGTGCCCGAGGCGCAGCTTTCGGCTCCGGTGGCCACGGCCTACGATATGGAGGAGGTCTACGCCGCCCGCTCCGATCTGCGCGCCCTGGCTCTGGGCGTGAAGGCAAAAGGGGAGCAGGCCAATGTGGCGCGCGCCGACATGCTTCCAAACATCGCCCTGGTGGGTGCCTATTCCTTCTCCAACCCAAATATGTTCAAGGGATTCGACCGCTCTTTCAGCGGCGCGTTCTCGGTGGGGGTGATGCTCAAGATCCCCCTGTGGCACTGGGGAGGCAACTACAACAAATACCGCGCCGCAAAAGCCGACCGCACCATAATGGAGCTTCAGCTCCAGGATGCCCGCGAGATGGTCGACCTCCAGGTGTCGCAGGCCGCTTTCAAGGCCAAGGAGGCGATAAAGACCTACGAGACCACCTGCGCCAACATGGCCAAGGCGCAGGAGAATCTGCGCACGGCCCAGGTCGGTTTCCGCGAGGGGGTGATAACCACCGACGACGTCATGGCGGCGCAGACCGCATGGCTAAAGGCAAATTCGGAACGTATCGACGCCGCCATCGACGTGCAGCTCTGCGACGTCTACCTCCAGAAAGTGCTCGGAAAGCTCCCCTACCGGGTGGAATACCAGGACTGACACATAATAGATGACTTCTTGACATTATCATATTAATTCCAGCTATAAACCGCTATAAAGTTATGCAGAACGATTTCACGAACCCTAATAAACTCTCGCCCGAGCAGAAGAAGGAGAACCGTACCCTTCTCGGCGCTCTCGGCTTCATTGTCCTCGCCACGGCGGTGCTCGCCATAATCGGATTCCTGTTCCTCAACAAACCCGCCGATATTCTCGAGGGGCAGGCCGAGGCCACCTCGGTAAGGGTATCGGGAAAACTCCCGGGGCGCGTGGTGGAATTCTACGTGCAGGAGGGTGATATGGTGCACAAGGGGGATACCCTGGTGCACATACACTCATCGCTTGCCGAGGCCAAGCTCGAGCAGGCGCAGGGGATGGAGACCGCGGCACGCGCGATGGACCGCAAGGTCGACTCCGGCACACGTTCGCAGATCATACAGTCGGCCTACGAGATGTGGCAGCAGGCCAACGCGGCTGTCTCCATCACCAGGAAGACCTACGACCGCATGCAGAACCTCTATGCCGAAGGGGTGATGTCGGAGCAGAAACGTGACGAGGCGAAGGCCGCCTACGAAGCCGCCGTGGCCGCCGCCAAAGCCGCCGAGAGCCAGTACAGCCTGGCAAAGTCGGGCGCCCAGGCCGAGGACAAGACTTCGGCCGCCGCGATGGTGTCGGTTGCCAAAGGGGGCGTGTCGGAAGTGCAGGCCCTCCTCGAGGACCAGTATCTCACCGCTCCGTGCGACGGACAGATCGACGTGATTTTCCCGCATGAAGGCGAGCTGGTGACCCTCGGCGCTCCGATCATGAATGTGCTCAAGCTGCAGGACAAATACATCACATTCAATGTGCGCGAACAATACCTCAAGGATTTCAAGATGGGGCAGGAGGTGAAGGTGACCGTGCCGGCTCTTGACAAAAAGGAGGTGAAGGCACGCATCTACTACATCCGCGACCTCGGCTCGTATGCCACATGGCACGCCACCAAGACCACCGGCGACTGGGATTCCAAGACTTTCGAGGTGAAGATGCGCCCGCTGGAGGATATTCCCGACCTGCGTCCCGGCATGACGGTGATTATCCGCGAGTGAGCCGCCGTTCAGCTTTTTGAAAATCCATAGTTTATCGTTTTCGTCATGTCTGTGATCAAACGTGAAATAAAGATTCTGTCGGCACAGCCCGCATATCTGATGGGACTGGTGGTGATACCTGTGGCGCTGGCGTTGTTCTTCATAGCCCTGCTGTCGCCGGGGCTCCCTCTGCAGGTGCCGGCAGGCATTGTGGATATGGACAACACGCCGATGTCACGCGAGATTTCGCGCAACCTCAGCGCCACGGAACTGGTGGATTTCACCCGCAGCTACAACTCCTTCAACGAGGCTATGGACGGTGTGCAGCGCGGCGAGGTGATGGGCTTCTTCATCATCCCCGAGAATTTCGAGCGTGAGGCTGTGGCCGGACGCGGCCCGGCGCTGTCGTTCTACTCCAACCTGACCTATTATGTGCCCGGTTCGCTGGTGTTCAAGGGATTCAAGACCATGTCGGTGACTACCTCCGGCAAAATCGTGCGCACCGGGCTGATGGACAAGGGGGTATCCTCCGACCTGGCCGGTGTGGCGCTCCAGCCCCTCGCCATGGATATTCATCCGCTGGGCAATCCCTGGATCAGCTATGCCTACTATCTGGGCCCGTCGTTCATCATCGGGTGCATAGGGCTGATGGCCATAATAATGACGATTTTCTCCCTCACGCAGGAGATCAAGCGCGGCACCTCGCCGCAGCTCTATGCCGCCGCCGGCAACCGGCTGGGGGTGGCGCTCCTCGGCAAACTGCTGCCGCAGACGGTGATCCTTTTCATTGTGGCTCTCTTCTGCCACTCGCTGATGTTCCACTGGAACCACTATCCGATGTACGGCAGCGAATGGAACATGATTCTGGGGCTTTTCCTTTTCGTGGTGGCCTGCCAGAGTTTCGGTGTGATAGTGGTGTCGGTCATACCCAATCCTCGCCTGGCGCTGTCGATCGGGTCGCTGGTCAGCATCCTCACCTTCTCCATTGCCGCCTTTTCCTTC
The DNA here is from genome assembly GCA_900552325.1 of uncultured Porphyromonadaceae bacterium. Taxonomy (GTDB): domain Bacteria; phylum Bacteroidota; class Bacteroidia; order Bacteroidales; family Muribaculaceae; genus UBA7173. The sequence continues at coordinate 15,974 of URZG01000007.1, forward strand.
CCGGTGGAGGCGATGTACGGCGCCATAGGTATCTTTTCCTATATCCTGCCGGTGCGCTACTATTTCCTGATCTATCTTGACCAGGCCCTCAACGGCATACCGCTATATTATTCGCGATTCTGGTATATCGGGCTGCTGTGCTTCCCCGTGGCGGCGGTGCTGCTGTCGCCCCTCAACCGCCGCTGGATGCGTCATCCCGTTTACGTACCATGATACCCAATGATATATTCTCCGATGAAAGCATTTTTCTCCGACATACATGAATGGTTACTGGAGACCGCCCGCGTGATGCGGCGCCAGTTCGCGCTGGTTTTCTCCGACCCCGGCGTGATGATCTTCTTCCTCATGCTCCCGCTGGCATACCCGGTGGTCTACTCCCTGATATACAACACGGAGGTGGTGCGCGACATGCCGGTGGCCGTGGTCGACAACTGCCGGTCGGCTCTCTCAAGGGAGTTCGTCCGCCATGCCGACGCCACAGAGGCCATAAGCATCTGCGGCTATGCCTCCGACATTCAGGAGGCGCGCCGGTGGATGGAGGAGCACCGCTGTTACGGTGTGCTGGAGATTCCGGAGGATTATTCGCGCCGGCTGGGGCGCGGCGAGCAGGCTATGGCGCGGTTTTACTGCGACATGGGGCTCCTCTTCCGTTACCGCACTTTCCTTTCATCGCTCACCGAGCTGCAGATGGCAACCTGCACCGAACTGCGCCAGATGGGACTTGACCTGCTTGGAATGGACGCCTCGGCGCTGGGGCAGAACGTCGACTCGAAGTCGTTTTTCCTCGGCGACACGCAGCAGGGCTTCGCTTCGTTCATCATCCCTGGTATCGTGGTGCTCATCCTGCAGCAGTCGATGCTCCTGGGTATAGCCATGCTCGACGGCGCCTCCAACGAGCGGCGTCGCCGCAACCGCGGCTACGATCCTGTGGCGGTGGAGGGGGTCTCCCCCTCGGCCTCGTGCATCGGTAAAGCCCTGTGTTATGTGACGGTCTATCTGCCGCTGTCGCTGTTCATACTCCATTTCATACCCGAGATGTTCGCCTATCCTCACGAGGGGAACGCCGCGGACTATCTCCTTTTCATCTTTCCTATGCTTCTGGCCACCGCCTTCCTCGGGATATCGCTGCAGGGGCTTATGTACGAGCGCGAGTCGGCTTTCATCGTGATCGTGTTCACCTCGGTGGTGTTCCTTTTCCTCTCCGGACTCACATGGCCGCGGTATGCCATGAATGATTTCTTCGTGGTTCTCGGCGACCTTGTCCCCGCCACCTGGGGCGTGGAAGGCTTCGTGCGCATCAACACCAACGGAGGCACTCTCGAACAGCAGCACACCCCCTATCTCTGGCTGTGGGGGCTGACGGCCCTGTTCTTCATGACGGCCTATCTTTCCACCCGTCGCCGCTCGCTTACGCGCTGAGGCGTGTTTGCAGCCCGGCTTTTGCCTATAAGGTGGCGGGAGTGTTACAGTTTGTGCCTGATATTAAAAGTCAGCCACAAGGGAGATACAATTCAGTTACCGATGATGCGCTCTTGATTTTCTTGTTGTAACTTAGCATCGCAATCCCGGAAACGCCGGGATTCCAATCGCAGGCACTCTGCATACCCCCCTGAAACCGCCAAACATCGGGTTGTCCTGTTGGCAAGTCACTTTTTTTATATCTCTCCTCTCTTCAGCGGTATTTCTGTGCCCATGGGAATAGGATTATATTGAAATGCTGCATGCAATATATCTTTAATTTGAACATGACATCAACCACCTTCGGTCAGTCAGGCCAGTCTACTACACCCGGACGAATCCTCGTTGTGGATGCCGATGAGCAAATTTCCACAACAATAAAGACCCAGTTCGCACCCGAAGGGTTCGAAGTGGACTGGTGCAGTTCTTCCGCCGAGCTATACAACATAGATGTTGACCTCTATCGTCTGGTGGTGGTAGATCTTGAAATAGAAGAAAACCAGGGGATCGGTCTTATCGAGCAGGTCAAACAATCCTCCGGCCGTAACAATATGCCCGTGACCGCATGTTCGCGTCGCATGACCCCCTCCGTGATCGTGGCCGCGCTCAATGCCGGCGCCGATGATTATGTGCTCAAGCCCTTCTCCCTGCGCGAGCTGATTGCCCGCGTCCATGCCGTGCTACGCCGCTAAAGCGGTTACCGCCTCACGAAAAATCCCGGTATAAACGGCATTGGGTCGCTACCCCCTAACCGGATGGCTGCTCTCGCCTCTTGCCTCTTGCCTCTTGCCTCTTGCCTCTTGCCTCTTGCCTCTTGCCTGAACTAACCTTTTCCCACGTTGGTTTGTTGTATCTGTAAACCACGAGGGATAATGATACGTTCAACTCACATAGCCGACAATACGGAAGCTCATTCGCTTCATCTGCCCGAGCCCGCGCCCGATACCATCCCGGTGTCGCCGGCCACGCGGCGTGTGGTGCTCGATATACTCCACATTGTGGTGCTCGCGCTTTCCGTACTCCTTATAAGTGTCATCTCCTACACCACTTTCAAAGGCATACCTTTTCTGAAAGATTCGCTGTATATGCGTTTCCAGCTGATAGTATGCCTGGTGTTTATCCTCGATTTCTTCCTCGAACTGTGGCTCACCCCGCACGGCGAGCGCCATCTGTATCTGCGTTCGAGGTGGCTCTACCTGTTGCTGTCGGTGCCATATCTGAATATTATCGACGGATACGACATAAGCCTCTCGCACGAAGCGCTTTATTTCATACGTTTTATCCCCCTCTGCCGTGGCGGCCTCGCCCTGGTGATAGTGCTCGACTATATCTCGTCAAACAGGATAACGGGGATGTTCCTCAGCTATCTCTCCATACTGATTCTCACGGTGTATTTCGCGGCGCTGATCTTCTATGAGTGCGAGCAGCCGGTCAATCCGGGCGTCACCAGTTACTGGGATGCGATATGGTGGTGCTGCATGCAGTCCACCACTCTGGGATGCTCGCTGATGCCGGTCACAGTGGCCGGAAAAGTGCTTTCGTTCGTGCTTTCGCTGATGGGGATGATAATGTTCCCCCTTTTCACCGTTTACCTGTCGAGCCTAATACTGAGGCAACATTCCGGGTTAAATAACGTTAAATTTAGTCCTGTCACTGTTAAAACGCCTGTACACCCCCGCCCTCACGGCGAGTCCGTGGCGCCGGATGTTGCGCCACACGATAAAATTTAGTAACTTTGCACTTGGTTATCGGAGGAGGCTGCGGCTTCCTCCATTTTGTTTTGCCCTTTGTTGTCTTATGCTCGATAAAGAAGAAATTGCCCGCTGCGTGGAGCAGGCCATAGAATCGCCGGAAATCTTTCTGGTGGATGTGACGGTGACGCCCGACAACCGCGTGACCGTGGAGCTCGATTCCGATCATGGAATGGATGTGGATACCTGTGTGGAGATCTCACGTGCCGTGGAGGCGCGTTTCTCCCGCGATGTGGAGGATTATGAGCTTGAAGTCGGTTCCGCCGGCCTCACGGCCCCCTTCAAGGTGCGCCGGCAGTATCTCAAGAATGTAGGCAACACCGTGGAGGTGCTCACCTCCGACGGGCGCAAGCTCCGCGGCACCCTCGCCGTCGTGGGCGACGAAGGCTTTACCCTCCGTTGCCCGACAAAGGAGAAAGCCCCCGGGCAGAAACGCCCCGTGATTGTCGATGTGGACCATGAGATCCCCTTCTCTCTTGTAAAGAAAGCGGTGCTCCACCTCGAATTTTAATTCTGAAACCAAAAAACCATATATAATGGCAAGAAAAGAGGAAACCCCAAACATGGTGGCCAGTTTCGCCGAATTCAAGGAACTGAAGAATATCGACAAGACCACCATGATCAGCGTGCTCGAGGAGTCGTTCCGCAACGTGCTCGCCAAGATGTTCGGAACCGACGAGAATCTCGATGTGATCATGAACCCCGACAAGGGGGACGTGCAGATTTTCCAGAATCTCGAGGTGGTGCCCGACGGTGAGGTGGAGAATCCCAACCTTCAGATCTCCCTGACCGACGCACGCGCCGACAACGACCCCGAGGTGGAGATCGGCGAGGAGCACACCAAAGAGATCATCTTCGCCGACTTCGGACGCCGCGCTATCCTCACGCTCCGCCAGACACTTCAGTCGAAAATCCTCGAGCTCCAGAAGGAGGCCGTCTACGCCAAGTTCAAGGACCTCGAAGGCGAGCTCGTGACCGGCGAGGTGTACCAGACCTGGTCGCGCGAGACTCTCCTGCTCGACGACGACAAGAACGAACTTCTCCTCCCCAAGAACCAGGCTATCCCCGGCGATTTCTTCCGCAAGGGTGAGACCATCCGCGCCGTCATCGCCAATGTCGACAACAACAACAACAACCCCAAGATCACCGTTTCGCGCACCAACGAGAACTTCCTCCGCCGTCTCTTCGAGCTGGAAGTGCCCGAGATTCACGACGGTCTGATCAATATCCGCGCCGTGGCCCGCATCCCGGGCGAACGCGCCAAGATCGCCGTGGAGAGCTATGACGACCGTATCGATCCCGTGGGCGCCTGCGTGGGCGTGAAAGGTTCGCGTATCCACGGCATCGTGCGTGAACTCCACAACGAGAACATCGACGTGATCCCCTTCACCGCCAACCCGTCGCTCTTCATCCAGCGCGCCCTCTCACCGGCGCGTGTATCCTCCATCCGTCTCGACGAGGAGGAGAAGAAAGCCGAGGTGTTCCTCAAGCCCGACCAGGTGTCGCTGGCTATCGGCAAGGGGGGGCTCAACATCAAGCTCGCCTCGATGCTCACCGGCTATGTGATCGATGTTTACCGCGATACCGACGAGGCTTACGAAGAGGATATCTACCTCGACGAGTTCAAGGACGAGATCGACGAATGGGTTATCGACGCCCTCAAGGAGATCGGCTGCATGACAGCCAAATCAGTCCTCAACACCCCCCGCGAGGAGCTTGCCAAGCGTGCCGACCTCGAAGACGAGACCGTCGACAATGTGCTTGCCGTGCTCAGCGCCGAGTTCGAGGATGAGCCGGCTCCCGCTCCCGCCGCCGAGGCTCCTGCCGCGCCGGCCGAGGACGCTGCCGCCGAAGAGGACGCCGCTCCCGAGGCCTGAGCCTCCCGGCTGCCTGTTGCGCCCCTGCGCGGCGACCTCTCTTTTCAATTATTTCAAGAATCCATTAATCCCTTTACATGGCGAGAACTAAAATAAGTAAAATAGCGAAAGACCTCAACATCAGCCTGTCAACTGCTGTTGAGTTCCTTCAGAAGAAGGATATCACCGTCGACGACAACCCCAACGCAAGGATTGACGACGATGTGGTGGATATTCTCGTGAAGGAATTCCAACCCGACAAAGACCTCAAAAGCAAATCAGAACAGTTCTCGTCAGAACGCGCGCAGCAGCGCGAGAAATCGCGCCCGGCGAAAGCTGAACCCGAGGAGATCAGACTCCCCTCCGAACAGAGCAAGCTCAAGATCGTGGGCAAGATCGAACTCGATAAAAAGGGAAATCCCGTAGCCCCGAAACCTGCGCCTGCTCCCGCACCCGCTCCGGCTCCTGTCGCAGCGGCTCCGGCTCCTGCACCCGCTCCCGAGGCTGCTCCCGCGCGCCCTGCGGAGGAGGTACGTCCCGTGGCACAGCCTGCCGCCGAAGAACCCAAACCTGCCGTAAAGGAGCCGGCTCCCGCCAAAGCTCCCGAAGCCGCCAAGAAGGAAGCCGTCAGGGAGGAGGAGGCCAAGCCTGCAGTCGCTGAGGTGAAGCCTGCGCAGCCCGCACCCGCCCCGGCACAGAAGCCTGCCGCGCCCGTCGCAGCCCCCGCGGAGACCCCCGCGCCAAAGGTTGCCGCGCCTGCCACTACTGCCCAACAGCATAACCAACCCGAACAGACATCACAGTTGAAAACAGAATCCAAAACTGAAGAAGCCGAAGTGTTCACGCTGGGACTCCCCAAGGATCGTCCGACAATCAACGTCATCGGCAAAATCGACCTTTCCACCATCAACCAGACTACCCGCCCCAAAAAGAAAACAAAAGAGGAGCGGCGTAACGAACGCATTGCCAAAGCCCGCGAGAACCAGGGTGGCAACGCACAGGGTGGCGAAGGACGCCAGAAACGCAAACGCATCGGCTCGAAGGAGAAAATCGACATCGAGAAGACCGCCCAGCAGAACGACAAGAATTCCCACGGCCGCGGCAACGGTGGCGGTGGCAATAACAACGGCCAGGGTGGCGGTCGCCGCGACGGCCGCGGCGGCAACAATGCCCGCGGCAACCGCCGTGGCGCTCCTCAGCACACCGAGGTCAACGAGGAGGATGTGCAGAAGCAGGTAAAGGAGGTGCTCGCCCGCCTCACCGCCAAGGACAAGGGGCAGAAGAAGGGCGTGAAGTGGCGCAAGGAGAAGCGCGAGGCTATGGCCGAGCGTGAACGCGAAGCCGCCGCAGCCCAGGCCGCCGAATCGAAGGTGCTCAAGCTCACCGAATTCGTTACGGCCAACGACCTCGCCTCGATGATGGATGTGCCCATCACCAAGGTTATCGGCACCTGCATGAATCTCGGTGTGATGGTATCCATCAACCAGCGTCTCGACGCCGAGACCATCAATATCGTGGCCGAGGAATTCGGCTTCAAGACGGAATTCGTCTCCGCTGAGGTGGTGGAGGCCATCACCCAGGAGGAGGACAAGGAGGAAGACCTCATGCCCCGTCCGCCGATCGTGACCGTCATGGGCCATGTGGACCACGGTAAGACCTCGCTCCTCGACTACATCCGCAAGGCCAACGTGATCGCAGGCGAGGCCGGCGGCATCACCCAGCACATCGGCGCCTACCATGTGACTCTCGGCGACGGCCGCAACATCACCTTCCTCGACACCCCGGGCCACGAGGCCTTCACCGCCATGCGTGCCCGAGGCGCCAAAGTCACCGACCTCTGTATCATCATCGTGGCCGCCGACGACGATGTGATGCCGCAGACCGTGGAGGCCATCAACCACGCCTCCGCCGCAGGTGTGCCCATCGTTTTCGCGATCAACAAGATAGACAAACCCGCCGCCAACCCCGACAAGATCAAGGAGGAGCTCGCCCAGATGAACTACCTCGTGGAGGAATGGGGCGGCAAATACCAGAGCCAGGATATCTCGGCCAAGAAGGGTCTGGGCGTGGAGGAGCTGCTCGACAAGGTGCTCCTCGAAGCCGAGCTGCTCGAACTCAAGGCCAACCCCAACCGCAACGCCACAGGCTCGATCATCGAGTCGTCGCTCGACAAGGGACGCGGTTACGTGGCCACCGTGCTGGTGCAGAACGGTACGCTCCGTCAGGGCGACATCATCCTCGCCGGTACGCATTACGGCAAGATCAAGGCCATGTTCAACGAGCGCAACCAGCGCATCAAAGAGGCCGGTCCCGCCGAGCCCGCGCTGATCCTCGGTCTTGACGGCGCCCCCACCGCAGGTGATACCTTCACCGTGCTCGACTCCGAGCAGGAAGCCCGCGAGATCGCCAACAAGCGCCAGCAGCTGCAGCGCGAGCTGGGTCTGCGCACCTCCAAGCGCCTCACCCTCGACGACATCGCGCGCCGTCAGGCTCTCGGCTCGTTCAAGGAGCTCAACATCATCGTCAAGGGCGACGTCGACGGCTCCATCGAGGCCCTCTCCGACTCCCTCATCAAGCTCTCCACCCCCGAGGTACAGGTCAACGTGCTCCATAAGGCCGTCGGCGAGATCTCGGAGAGCGACGTCACTCTCGCCGCCGCTTCCGATGCCATCATCATCGGCTTCCAGGTGCGTCCCTCGCAGGCCGCACGCCGCGAGGCCGAGCGCGAAGGTGTCGAAATCCGTCTCTACTCCGTCATCTACCAGGCCATCGAGGAGGTCAAGGACGCCATGGCCGGCATGCTCGCCCCCGAAGTCAAGGAGGAGATCACCGGTACCGCCGAAGTGCTCGAGACCTACAAGATCTCCAAAGTCGGCACCATCGCCGGCGCCCTCGTGCGCGAAGGCAAAATCAAGCGCGGCTCCAAGGTGCGCCTCATCCGCGACGGTATCGTGCGCTACACCGGCGACCTCGGCTCCCTCAAGCGCTTCAAGGACGACGCCAAGGAGGTTGTCGCCGGCCTCGAGTGCGGTCTCTCCATCCAGGGTTACAACGACATCCAGGTGGGCGACCTCATCGAAGGTTACGAAGAGATCGAAGTGGCCCGCGCCCTCTGATCCCCGCGCCCCTACCTCTTATCCCTAAACATTGGCAGGCTGAGCCGTTTCGGCTCA
>URZG01000008.1 GCA_900552325.1 uncultured Porphyromonadaceae bacterium
TCAGTCTGGCCGATGAACTTTCGCCAGATTATGAGGTTATCACGCACCGTAACACGCCTGACTATCACCTCTCGATGGCAAAGATGTGCGATGCCAGAACGTCATATATCAGCTCGTTCAGGCAGCACGTGATGCTGGGAGCATTCATAGACATATTCCCTATCGACGGTTGTCCGGGCCGTACAGACGAGGAACGTATATCTTTCTTTAACAGCTATCTTAAACTGCGACATGCAGGCGAAGCTATAGGAAACTGGTTCCGCTTTCGGGATATCTTATCGGCTGTATATCGTAGAAAATGGGATGAAGTCCTCGACCAGTTGAGGAGCCATGCATATCATCTCTTGGGAAAGAAGAATGATATATTCACAAAGTGCGACAATATATTAAAGGCCAACCGATTCGATGAGTCGGAATATGTAGCATACTTCAGCACTTGGCGTGGCCCGACGGTAATATCGCCAAGAGAGTGGTTCGAAGATTATTTCTATGCCGCGTTCGAGAACTTTCAGATAAGATTACCAAAAGGGATAGATCAGTATCTCACGCAAGGATACGGGGATTATATGACGCCTCCCCCCCCGGAAGCAATCAAAGACGATGTCCATGGTTATGCATATCTGAATCTCGAAAAGCGCGTATCATGGCATGACGCCAAAAGAGAATATAAACGAGGAATGAAATGACAGATTTCGACAAATACATTCTTTATCCCTTTCTCGGCAATATCGCCAAATCGGCTGACCGGAATGCCTTTTGCATCAACGGGAAATTCTATACTTACAGGGAATTCGGCCGGGCTGTCTCGAGGATTCAGCTCTCTGTGGCCGAAGCCGGTTCAAACAGCCGGAATGTGGGTCTTGTAATCAACGACGATCTTGAGACTTACGCCTCGATTTTCGCCTTATGGCTTGAGGGGGGGTAGTTACGTGCCTCTCCATCCCGGCTGGCCGCCGGAGCGATGCCGCGATATCGCCGTGCAGTCGGGTATGGATCTCATTCTCGACTCCTCGGAAAGGACCCGTTATGACGGAAATGTTCTTCACACTTCCTCGCTTCCGGATACCGGAGAACTGCCCCGGTATCTTTGCGAGCATGCCTCCGATGACGACCTTGCATATATCCTGTTTACATCAGAGAGCACCGGCAAACCCAAGGGGGTGCAGATTTCACGCGGTAATGTCGGAGCGTTCATGCATGCTTTCTGGCAGACTGGCATAAAGATTGACGGCGACGACCGCTGTCTGCAATGTTTTGACCTGACTTTCGATGTGTCGGTGCAGTCTTTTCTGGTTCCGTTGACAAAGGGTGCATGCTGCTATACCATTCCTCACGGCCAAATCAAATATATTTACGCCAGCGGGCTGATTGAAGACCACCGGCTCACTTTCGGGGCAATGGCTCCTTCGATGATCAGATTCCTCAGGCCATATTTCGATGAGATAGATATGAGTAGTCTGAAAACCTGTATATTCACGGCGGAGGCATCGCCGCTTGACCTTGTCGAGGAGTGGATGAAAGTGGCACCCGATGCTGAGATTTATGATTTTTACGGTCCTACCGAGGCTACGATATATTGCACTTATTACAAATTATCGAAGACAGGTGCGAACAAGACCCTAAACGGAGTGGTCTCAATCGGAAAGCCGATGGCCGATGTCGACGCCATAATAGTCGGTCCGGATGATAATATCGTTCCGCCGGGAGAAAAAGGAGAACTGTGCGTGGCCGGCCCGCAAGTGACCTGCGGCTACCTCAACAATCCTCAGAAAAACGCCGAAGCGTTTATGTTCAAGGATATTAACGGCCGCAGGTTGAGGTTCTACCGCACGGGCGACCTCTGTTTCCGGGATGAGAACGGCGATATAATGTATTCCGGGCGCCTTGACCATCAGGCCAAAATACAAGGCTACCGTGTGGAGATGGGTGAAATCGAGTTCCATGCCCGCGAGTTTCTCGGAGGCACAAATGTGGTGTGCATCGCCTTTGATAATGCCGGAGGGCTTACCGAGATCGCGATGTTCATAGAGTCGGAGGAGTCTGACACCTCCGCGCTGCTGGATTATATGAAATCAAAGATGCCCCACTACATGATTCCGGGCCGGATATATTTTGAGCCGACATTCCCCCTTAACGGAAACGCAAAAACCGATAAAGTAGTTCTGAAATCCAAAATAAAGATCTGATTGCGCATGCTGCTGATTTCACGCATTACAAGGAAAATCAATCATTATCTCGAGAACAGACGATTCAGGAATATCGCACCGGGATGCAGTGTGCCTCCCGGCATTACGGTATCAAACAGGGATAATCTCGTGATGATGGAAGGAGTCACCCTCGAACCTGGAACAGTGATTCTCAACGTCCACGCCAAGTTCGTTATGGGCAGGTATTCCGGAGCCGGTCCGAATCTCACTGTTATTGCGGGGAACCATTTGTCCGTACCCGGCAAATTCCTCCTGTGTGTTACCGACAGCGATAAAAAAGCGCTCGACCCCGAAGGGCTTTAGGACCGTGACGTGATTCTTGAGGAAGATGTCTGGATTGGAGCGAATGTGGTGCTTCTCAACGGAGTAAAAATTGGCCGTGGCGCTGTCATTGCTGCGGGTACGGTGTGTCGGGGGAAAATCCCTCCCTATGCCATAGTGGCCGGAAACCCGGCAAAAGTCGTCGGGTTCAGGTTCACCCCTGAACAGACTCTGGAACATGAAGCCATGCTCTATCCCGAAAGCGAAAGGCTTCAAGCCGTCACACTTGATAAGAATTACAAGAAATATTACCTCGATAGGATTAAAGAGATAAACCAATATTGCAGGATATAATAGATTCAGCTATGATGACAACCCAAGAGATTTTAGACAAGCTCGACCCCATATTTCAGGAAGTGTTCAACGACAGCGATCTGGCTGTTGACCTCGACCTCACCTCCGATGATATTGACGACTGGAGCAGTCTGTCGCAAACCCTTCTGCTCACGGAAATAGAGTCCGCTTTCGACATCCGCTTCAAGCTCCGTGAAATCGCCACAATGAACAGCGTGCGCAACATAGTGGCCATCATCGAATCAAAACTTCAATGAACTCGGCAGCACAGATCAAGAACACGAATAGCCGCAACACGACCATCGATGCTATCAAGGCTATAGCGGCGATAAACGTCGTATTTCTTCATTATAATCATGTAGGCGGAGGTGTTGGATAGGCTTACAGCAGGATTATATTTAACTTCACTACTTTTGCCGTTCCTTTCTTCTTCATGGTGACAGGTTATTATATGATTCCCCTTATTCAGAAGGAGAGAGGGAAATCCTACCTGTTGAAGATTCTTGGGATGGCGTTATGCAGCACTGCTTTCTATTTTGTATTCAATCTGCTGATGGCTACGGATAGTCATGAGTGGTTTATAAGCCATTACACACCCGGTACGATGTTTACATGGCTCACCGGGCAGGATGATCCCGCCGGATTCCATCTATGGTATTTCTATTGTCTGCTTTGGTCTTTTGTCATTGCCTATGCGGTTGTGAAATATTCCGGCGCCAAGTTGCTGTATCTGATCGCCGGGTTACTGGTAATATACCACTTTACCGGAATCAACTGGTTCAGATGCTATACTGCGAGTCTTCCGGCCATGGCGGCTGGTGTGTTTCTTTTCAAGAACAAGGATAGGATAAAAAGCCTGTCCGGCAACGCGGTGATGCTATGTATGGCATTTATAATAATGTTTATGGGAATTGATGCCTATTATCAGTTATTTACCTCCGAAATCTTTTATGAGGGGCATATTTTGGCTCTTTGCCTTTTCGTTTTTGCTATCAGCCATCCGTCTGTCAATGGATTGGAGGGGTTGGCTCACATCGGCCTGAAATACTCCGCATATATCTACATATTTCATGTGGCTGTAAACAATGTCCTGGCGAGTTTTATTGAGTTCGATACGGTTATGCTCCAGGTTGTGAGGCCGTTTATGGTGTTTAGCCTGGCTCTGATGCTGTCAATGTCATACGTATACATGAAAGATAATTTGCGGATCAGGAAGAGATTATGGAACATATAAAAATAGAGCGCGGTGGCACGTCTGTCGTAATACCGGTCCCGCAAAGCTATTCCGATGTGGCGACGCTGATAAAAAGCGACTGTTTCCGGAACTCGGGGGAAACGCTTCCGGTTTTTAAAATCTGGCTTCGCACATTGTTTTTCGGAGGCGCCACGTATGTTCTGTTCTGGTACAGGGTAGCGTCTTACAGGAAAGGGTGGCTGCGTTTGTTCGCCGAGTTCATGCGCAAACGTGGGGTAGTCAAATATGGCTTACAGATTTCCAGCCGGACAAGGATAGGCTATGGGTTTCTCATACAACACAGTTTCGGGACTATTGTAAATCCTGATACTGTTATCGGCAATAATGTGACTCTCATGCAATTTATAAACATAGGCACATCAAACGGGAAAGCCGCTCTTATAGGCGACTGCACCAACATATTTCCGATGAGCTGCATAGTGAACGATGTTGTGATCGGAAAGAATGTCACCATCGGTTCCGGCTCGGTGGTGACTAAGGATATCCCTGATAATGCCACTGCCGTAGGCACACCAGCCAGGGTTATCAACTTTAACAATCCAGCAAAATATATCGGTCACAAATGGCCCGTGCCTGAAATCGATTGATGAAGCCCCGTATATTCATAGCGATTCATTACCTTGAGATCGGCGGCGCAGAAAGCTCACTGATCGGATTGCTTGAGGCATTGGACCCGGAGAAGGTTGAGATTGACCTTTTTGTCTATGCCCATCATGGCCTTTTCATGAAAGCCATACCTGAATATGTCAACCTCTTGCCTGAAAATAAAGCATGGGCTATGTTTGAAGAGCCTTTGACAAAAGTCCTGTCCCGGGGATATTTCAGAATGGCATTGGCGCGCCTTGCTGCCCGGAAGAGGGTCAAACAGTTTTACAGAAAGCACAACTCAGAGCGGGAGCACCTTGCGATTTTCAGCTATCTCGGGCAGGAGGTAGCGAAGGTTGTGCCAACTCCCCGCCTGGAGGGAGAGTATGATCTTGCAATATCCTATCTTAATCCGCATGATTTTGTCCTGACGCATGTACGGGCCAGAAAGAAAATATGCTGGATCCACACTGATTACAGTCGCATTTCCATTGACAGCGAGGCCGAACTGCCCGTATGGGGCGCTTATGACCGTATCGTTTCCATCAGTCCTGATGTGACGTCCTCTTTCCTTTCTGTATTCCCTTCTCTCAAGGGCAAGATTCTTGAATGCGAGAATATCCTTCCTGTGAAATATATTCTTTCACGGGCAGAGGAAGACTGCGAGGAGGTCAGGCGCATTATGACCGGCGAGGTGGTGAACCTTTGCTCTATCGGCCGAATCAGCTACGCTAAGAACTATGACAATATCCCTTACATCGCAAGGAAAGTCAAGGATCTCGGGCTTAAGTTCAGATGGATTATTGTCGGCCCGGGGGATCATGATGATATCGATGCCCTGTCACGTCGGCTCGGGGTGGATGTGCAGGTGAGGTTTGTCGGGCCTTCCGAGAATCCTTACGCATGGCTCAAAGCCTGTGATATCTATGTACACCCATCGCGATTCGAGGGGAAGAGCATTGTGGTGCGTGAAGCACAGGTGCTGTGTAAACCGGTGATTATTACTGAGTATCCTACAGCAGCAAGCCAGGTGTGTGACGGAGTTGACGGAGTGATATGTCCCCTTGACAACGACCTGATTGCCCGTGGTATAGCAGAACTGGCGACTGACAGCTCTAAAAGAGAAAAATTGACGGAATATCTGCGTAATCATGATTATGCGGGTGTCGATGAGGTTAATAAGATTTATGAACTGATCAATGTCTGAGCGTATTCTTTATTATGATTATATCAGGATAACGGCGATGTTGCTGGTAGTGGCATGCCATTGTTTTGGTGACACTGAGGCTACTTCGCCCGCTGTTATTTCTTTGCTGAGCTATATTGAAATGCCATGTATAGGCCTCTTCTTAGCCGTGTCGGGAGCGTTGCTCCTCCCGGTGACATTGCCAACTGAAAAATTTCTTGGCAAGAGGCTTAATAAGGTGGTCTTCCCTACGCTGTTCTGGTCAATAGTCTATATGCTTCTCGGCGGTACTTTCACCATCGGCAATCTCGTCGGGGTGGCTTTCCGTCCGGTCGGTTCCGGAATACTATGGTTTATGTACACGATCATCGGGCTGTACTTTATCAGTCCCGTAATAAGTCCCTGGCTCGCAGCCTCTTCGAAAAGAACAATAGGAATATACCTTTTGCTTTGGGCTGCATCGCTATGTTTCCCGATTGTCGGCAATTGGATTGAAATACGTCAGGGGCCTACGGGTATGTTCTACTATCTTTCGGGATATGCGGGCTTTTTTGTCCTGGGCTACTATCTGAAAAGGTTCGGTATCTCATTTAAGCTCTCAGCGGTTCTGTATGTAGTTGCTTTGATTGCCATGATTGTCGTCAAGCTGTTCGCACCATATCTGGAACTGTGCGACGGACTATGGTATCTCTCGATTTTCTGTGCGGTAAGCGTAGTCTTTTATTGGAACACATTGAAATTCCTTGCCGGTAAGACCAATGCTTCCGGATCGTGGGCAAAAAAGGTCGGACTGGTTTCAAATCTGGTTTTCGGAGTGTACTTCGTACACATCGGAATTGTAAAATATGTTATCAATGAATCGTTTATAAATTTGGGGGGATACTTGACGGGCTATTTTGCAAGAATAGCGGCAGTTTTTATTATCGCATTGTTCATCAGCTATATCATTAGTTTGCTTCCGTTCGGCGACTATTTGATTGGATTCAGGCAGAAACGAAAATAAACCTCAATTAAGATTAGTTCCTTGACTTTATGATACCCAAAATAATCCATTACTGCTGGCTCAGCGGCGACCCCATTCCCGACAATCTTCAGAAATGGATGAAAAGCTGGAAGGATAAACTGCCAGACTGGGAATTCCGGCTCTGGGACAAGTCCCGTTTTGACATCAATAGCGTAAAATGGGTACAACAGGCCTACGAGGCTGGCAAGTATGCGTTTGCCGCCGATTATATACGCCAGTATGCTGTCTATACCTGCGGCGGATTCTACATGGATATGGATATCGAAGTTGTCAGAAATTTTGACAACCTCCTTCACCGCCGGTATGTGCTTGGCGCTGAGACAGATTATGGCGTAGAGGCTGGAGTATTCGGTGCCGAGCAGGGTAGCCCCGTTATCAAAGAATGTCTTGACTGGTACAAAGGGAGAGAGTTCGTCGACAGGAATGGTAACCTTAACATGCATGGATGCCCTATTGTGATGATGGAGGCCATCTCCAGAAAATTTGAAGTCAGGATTTCTTCCGAGTATGTTGATGACGAACGGATAGTCTGTCTTTTGCCAAGAGACTTCCTTACTGCGAAATCATCAGAGACCGGCATTGTTACAAAAACCGGCAACACTATAACCATTCACCATTTTGCAGGCAGCTGGCTCGCACTGTCTCCGTGGAGCAAAGTAAGGCACCGGTTAAAAACAATAGCCGGACGGCTTCTGGGCGAACGGTTCATAGAACAGGTCAATAGAATAATGCATAAGGAATCTCTTCACAAATGATACCCATAGAGATTGCAAAATATTTCCAGAGCGGAACAATTCTGATTGTGTCGATACTGAGTTTCTCGGCCTTTCAGAAGTGGCAAAACATGGACGGCCGCCGACTTCTTCACGACAACAAAAGTCATTTCGGCATGATTGTTATTGCTTTGGCCGCTTATAGCCTTTTGATCGGCTTTCGTCCTTTGTCGGCGGTTTATTTCTGTGATACGGTCAACTACGCGAACCTGTACGGCCTGACCAAACCGGAGAATGTGGAAATTCTCCCGGGAAAGAATGAATGGCTCTTTGATCTGATGATGGCGGTCTGTGCCAAATTCTTTGATGTGTCGGTGTTCTTCACTTTTGTGATGTTCGGTTATATGTTCTTTGCATTGGGAGGACTGAAACGCTTGTTCGGGAACAATACCTATGGAGCTTTATTATTTTATATGGGAGCTTTTTCATTTTTCTCATACGCCACCAACGGTATCAGAAACGGGTTGGCGTGCGCGCTGGTCATCCTTGCAATATCTTTTATTGCCACTGAAAAGAAAAACTACCTGCTCTACGGACTGTTTAGCTTTATGGCGCTCTCTATCCATAAAACGACGGCTTTACCTATAATATGCTCCTTTGCAGCCCTCTTTCTGAAAAATCCAAAGCCGCTTATTGTCTTTTGGGTCGTATCCATCGTACTGAGTGTTGTGGCTCGCGGCCCCATCGAGAGTTTCTTCACCGGACTTGGATTCGATGACCGTCTGTCGGGATATGTGCAGGGTGCTGCATCCTATGCTGAAAGAGGTTTGAAAAGCGGTTTCCGCCCGGATTTTCTTTTGTATAGCTTTATGCCGATATGGCTTGGAATAGTAGTCAACTCGAAGGTAACTAAAACGGATCGCACGTTCAATTTTCTTCTCTGTACCTATATCCTCGCCAATTCTTTCTGGGTGATGCTGATGAACGCGGCTTTCAGCAATCGCTTCGCTTACCTCTCCTGGTTCATGTATCCGATAGTTATCGCCTACCCTTGCCTGAAGATGAATGTATGGGGGAAGAGGCAGGGGTATGTTGCCGGCACTATACTTTTGGCACACACCGGATTCACCCTGTTCATGTCATTCATTTATTACTGATAATGAAAACACTGACCGTTTTCACCCCGACCTTCAACCGCGCGCACACGTTGCCGCGCACTTATCAAAGCCTCTGCCGCCAGACCTGCGGTGACTTCGAGTGGCTTGTAATCGATGACGGCTCAACCGATGGCACAAGGGAACTGGTGGACCGATGGATAAAGGACGCCCAAATCCCGGTACGCTATATACACAAGGAAAATGGCGGATTATATACCGGCTATAATACAGCCTATGCCAATATCGACACGGAGCTATGCGTATGTATCGATTCCGATGATTTCATGCCCGACAATGCCGTAGAACTGATTGTCAATCACTGGCGGAAATATGGCAGCGAAAAATATGCCGGTATCACCGGACTGGATTTCACTCTTGACGGCAAACCTATCGGTGGTTATTTCCCTGACGGACTTGAGGAATGTCATCTTATTAACTTCGTCTTGAAAAAAACACACTCCGGCGATACGAAGCAGGTAACCCGAACGGCACTGATGAAAGAATTCATTCCGATGGAAGGCTTTCCCGGCGAGAAGAACTTTAATCCGATATATCTTCTTTTACAGGCTGACGACCGTTTGCCCTGGCTCATTATTAATGACAATCTTTGTTTTGTGGAATACCAGCAGACTGACAGCATGTCGGCCGGTATATACCGGCAATATATCAACAGCCCACATTCTTTCGCTGAAATGCGCAGACTAGAGATGAGACTGAAACGGAACACTTTCAGAAATCTCGTACGTGTAACAATCCATTATAACAGCAGCGCCATACTTGGGAAAGAGAAGGACTGGCTGAATACATCTCCACGAAAACTTCTCACCCTCGTGTTGCGACCAGCCGGATGGCTTCTCTCCAGATATATAAGATATATGGCCGGGAAATGAGTTATTCAGTAGCGATACGCACATTAGGAACGTCACCGGAAACTCTCCGCAAGGAGCTGCTGTCACTCCATAGACAGACCTTAATGCCCGACGCGATATTAATATATATTGCTGAGGGATATGCACGGCCTGACTTCCGTGTCGGAATGGAACGTTATATAGAGGTGCCGAAAGGGATGGTTTCTCAACGGGCGCTTGATTATAACGGAATCAATAGCGAATATATCCTCCTCCTTGACGATGATGTTGTCCTTGCGGATGATTCAGCTGAAACGCTGCTGAGGCAAGCTGTGGAGAATAGTGCGGATTGTGTAGCCGCCGACACTTTTGCCAATCATAGAATGTCTGTTGCGTCAAAACTAAAGGCGATAATCTCAAACTTTGTATTCCCCAGCTATAGCAGAAAATGGGCTTTCCGTATGCATTCAAACGGTTCGTTCTCATATATCAACAATCCGACGAACGATGTATATCCGTCGCAGTCGGCCGCCGGCCCTGCCTCCCTGTGGAAAAAGCGCTCTCTTTTGGCCATTCATCTTGAAGATGAAATATGGCTTGACAGATTCGGATTCGCCTATGGTGATGATGATCTTGAGTTTTACAAACTGTATGTT
The DNA here is from genome assembly GCA_900552325.1 of uncultured Porphyromonadaceae bacterium. Taxonomy (GTDB): domain Bacteria; phylum Bacteroidota; class Bacteroidia; order Bacteroidales; family Muribaculaceae; genus UBA7173. Next base: position 10,247 of record URZG01000008.1, read on the forward strand.
AACGGAGGCCGGCTTCTGGTCTCATTCTCATCAGGAATAGTCAACCTCGACTCGAAATCTTCCAGTGCTTCTTTTCAGAGAGATTCACGGAAGTACTTTGTCAGATCCTTTTCAAACCTCATCCGTTGGCACAGAATGCAGTATCTGCCGAGAAAACGGTGGAGCCGCATTCCAGCGTCTTTCTCCTTCGGATTCAAGGAGGCATGGCTCTGCCTCATACATCTTGCAATATCAGTGACGCAGTTTGATGTGCGTCCGGCAAAATACTTTATGTCAGGCATTATCAAAGGGATAGCCTTCATTTCATCTGAGGAATACAAAAAATTACGAAAATATAAGAATGAGAATATTGTTTTGCCTTAACTCATTGGGCGGATTCGGCGGCATCGAGCGTGTAACGATAGTAAAGGCCAATGCTCTTGCAGAAATCGAGGGTAATAATGTGGCAATTTGCTATACCGACAGGGGAGAGTATCCAAATACCATCCATCCATTGTCGACAAAAGTAAAGACGTATGACCTAAATACTCCTTATTGGGGCTTCACGAGCGTATCAAAAATACTTAAGGGAATCATACCGATGATATTCCGTACACGCAAGGCTCTCATCGACATAATCGGTGAGTTTAAACCGGATGTCATAATAACCACAGGCTCGTATGAGAAGTATGCCCTTGCCACGATCAGTTCAAGAGGGAAAAACAATATCAGGAAATTCATAAAAATAAGGGAGTATCATTTCAATTCCAATTATAGGAGATTTCTTGGCAGTCCTTTGACTCACAATATTATCGCTTCCATTATCGAGTTTTTCGAGCGCCATATTTTATCCCGATGCTACGACAAATCATATTTACTCACTCGCGCTGATTTTCAGATAAACTTCAAAGGTTCTGAAAGATTCGATTATATGTACAACCCAACGTCTTTTTCAACTTTAGATTCGCCATCCTACACCAACCGTCACAAAGTAGTACTGGCTGTAGGACGTTTATCTGAGCAAAAGAATTTTGAGGTGCTTATCAGAATCTGGAGTAAAATTTCACATCAGGCGCCCGGATGGAAACTTAAAATTATAGGAGATGGCAACCTACGTGCAAAACTGATAAGACTTGCATCAGAATGTGGTGTTGAGGAGTCAGTTCAAATTCCAGGCAAATCTTATGATGTCGCATCAGAAATGGCTAAAGCCTCTATATATGCCATGACAAGTAAATACGAAGGGTTCCCTCTTGTCCTTCTTGAGGCACAGTCTATGGGACTGCCGATTATATCTTTTGATACACCCTATGGGCCGTCCGAAATTGTAAGGCACAATGTAGACGGCTTCATAATCGATTACAATAACCATCAACAGTATCAAGAGAAATTACTGCATCTGATTTCAGATCATGATCTACGGCTCAAGATGAGTCAGAAAGCTGTAATACACAGCAAGGACTTCGATATTAAAAAGATTGTGTCTCAATGGATGGCGAACTACGAAACACTTTTGGCTGAAAAATGAAGATACTTCACGTAATCACATCCTTACGTACCGGCGGCGCTGAAAAATTGATGGTGGATTTGCTGCCGAGGCTAAAGGAGAAAGGCATCGAAGTTGAATTATGCCTCTTCAACGGCTATCGGACGCCCTTTTTCGATAAACTGGCATCATCCGGGATAAAAATAATTGACTTCGGAACCGAAAATTCCGTCTATAATCCACTGAATATATTCCGTCTTAAAAAGTTACTGAAACATTATGATATAATACATACACATAACTATTCGCCTCAGATTTTCGCAGCTATAGCCGGTCTCGGTACTGGCAAACCACTTGTAACTACCGAACACAACACTTCTAACCGCAGGCGTTCTATTAAAGGATTTGCGGCTATAGACCGACTGATGTACAGCCGCTATGACCGAATTATTTGTATCTCGAAAAAAGCTGAAGATAATTTACGAAACTTCATCGGTTCGCAATCAAAAAGGATCATTACTGTCAACAACGGCATAGACACAAAAACGTATGTATCTGCAACTGCACTTCCTGACTTCAAACCATCCGGAGTAAAGGCCATTACAATGGTAGCAGCTTTCCGCTGGGAAAAAGATCAAAGCACTCTTATACGGTCTTTAAAGTTCTTACCCGATGATTTCCATCTGTATCTTGTAGGCGAGGGCGTTCTACGGGGAGAGTGTGAAAGACTGGTTGCCACATCCGAACTGGGAGACCGTGTACATTTTCTCGGTCTACGCACCGATGTGCCAAAAATTCTTAAAGCATCCGATTTTATTGTTATGTCCTCACACTTTGAGGGCCTTTCACTCTCTTCTCTTGAAGGAATGGCTGTCGGTCGCCCGTTCTTGGCATCCGACGTGGATGGCCTCCGGGAAGTTGTAAAAGATGCAGGTGTACTGTTCGAACATAATAATCCTCACGATTTAGCACAAAAGATTCTCTCCATAGCCTCTGACAAGTCTCTTTACTTATCGATAGCAGCCAAATGTTCAGAACGTGCCTCTCAATACGATATATCCTTAATGGTTAATAATTATATTAAGGTCTATAAAGATATATGCAATATATAATAAACCTAATATAATAATATACTTTACCTAAAAATACACATTTAGTCAAATCAATTCTTCGAACGGTTAACAGCCAAAGTTGGTAACTACCGCCATATCAACACGATAGCTCTGGCGAGTGGAATCATCTTAGTGTTAACTAATTGCATATTCAAATACAACTTTTTCTACGCTTTTACCATCATTACGTGTCTTTTGTTCGTTCCAATGCCGGGATGGATAAAATACGGACTACGCAAATTGGGCGATAATTCAATGAATATATGGATGATTCACTCATGGTTCTGTTATTACCTGTTCCACGATTTCATATATTCTTTCAGCTATCCGCTTGTGATATTTGCTATGCTTACTGTAATTAGCTATATATGTTCATTAGCGGTGAACAAGATTGCGGTGCCGATCGAACGGCTGTTTATTCCTAAATGTGAGGCTCTTGAGAAACCCATATTGTGATGAAGCCAATTAAAATAATCCGCACTACCACGGTTCCCGGTTCACTGGATAGTTTCTGCAACGGATTGTTACGGGAATTGCAGACGGAGGGATATGAGGTAGTGGCCGTAAGCTCTCCGGGTCCGGAGATGGAGACTATACGTAAGAGGGAGGGTGTGCGGACTGTTGCCGTTCCTATGGAACGGCGCATGGCTCCCCTGAAGGACCTGAAAAGCCTGTGGGGACTTATCCGAGTATTCCGGCAAGAGAAGCCTACGATGGTCCACTCCATGACCCCCAAAGCCGGGCTCCTTTGTATGATGGCGGCATGGTTTTGCCGGGTACCGGTACGCGTACACACTTTCACCGGACTGGTCTTCCCCACAGCAAAAGGGATGACGCAGAAAATACTGATATTTACCGACCGGCTTACATGCGCCTGTGCCACGCACGTAATACCCGAGGGGGAAGGCGTGAAAGCCGACCTACAGAACTACCGCATAACCCGCAAACCGCTGCGCGTACTCGGGCACGGAAATGTCCGCGGCATAGACCTTGATCATTACGACCGTACTCCGGAGGTTATGGCCGCAGCAGCGGGAATACGTCGCAAAGGTATTTTCACATTCATTTTCGTGGGCCGACTTGTCGGCGACAAGGGCATAAACGAATTAGTCGCAGCTTTCTCGAGACTGAACAAGGAAATCCCCGCAACACGCCTGATACTTGTCGGTGGTAAAGAGGAGACTCTCGACCCCTTAAATCCCGCTACTCTCCGCGAGATCGAACGCAATCCTGCCATAGAAGAGGCCGGAGTGCAGAAAGATGTCCGCCCCTGGTTCGCGGCATCGGATGCACTTGTATTCCCCTCTTACCGCGAGGGATTCCCCAACGTAGTCATCGAGGCCGGAGCTATGAGGCTCCCTTCAATCGTCACCGACATCAACGGCTCCCGCGAGATCATCATCGACGGCAAAAACGGCGTGATTATTCCTCCACGCGATTCCGAAGCTCTCTACCGGGCAATGCGTGCCTTTGTCACGGATAAGGAACGAACTTCTGAGATGGCCGGCAACGCACGCTCGCTCATCGCCTCCCGCTACGAACAGACCTACGTCCGCCGTTGCCTAAAAGACTTTTACCGACAGATACTTCCCAATGTATAGACGATATTTCAAACGCCCCCTCGACATTCTCGTTTCTGGAACAGCCCTCCTGTGCCTCTCCCCTATCCTTTTCGCTGTTACCCTGTGGCTACATTTTGCCAACAAGGGAGCGGGAGCTTTCTTCACCCAGGAACGCCCCGGTAAAGACGGCAGAATATTCCATGTTGTCAAGTTCAAGACCATGACTGACGAACGCGACTCAGAGGGACGGCTCCTGCCCGACGCAGACCGCCTTACAAAAGTCGGCCGTTTCGTACGCTCGACATCCCTCGACGAACTGCCACAGCTGTGGAACGTCCTAAAAGGAGACATGAGCCTCATCGGCCCCAGACCGCTGTTGCCGCGTTACATCCCTTATTACACTGAAACTGAATTACACCGCCATGATGTAAGACCGGGAATAACCGGATGGGCGCAGTGTCATGGCAGAAATAACGTATCATGGGACGAAAAACTCGCCATGGATGTATGGTATGTCGGCAATATCTCTTTTAAAACCGATCTGAATATCATTATAACGACCATTCTCGCTGTAATAAAGCGGGAATCTGTGGAGGTGGCCGGTGTGGAAGCGCTGGATGTTTATAGGAAACGTACCGGTTCTTCATACTCTCATTAATAACAAGACGATAATCACGAATTACAATATCTTATGAAAAAAGCAATCGTGTTAGGTGCTACCGGACAGCTTGGATGTTATAGCGCCTTGGCCCTTAAAGAGAACGGCTACGACGTTATAGCAGTAGGACGAAGGATATCCGACGGAGGTTTTTTCGCGTCCAGAGACATAAAATTCATCGGTGGTTTTGATATCTCAAAATCCGAGTCATTCGATCTGCTTCCTGATGAATACTTCGATGCTGTAGTCAACATGGCCGGAACAATGCCGGCCCATGCCGACATGAACATGATGCCCTATGTTCAGAGTATCGTTGTCGGAACGGTGAATCTATGCGAATGGATGAAGCGTAACGGTTCAAAAAGGATCATTTTCAATACCACTCCCAGCGATGTCGTAGACTATTGGGGAACCACCGAACCTATAGATGACGATGCGGTACGGTCTTTTCCTAAGAACGGTAACGATCATGCCGTATACGCCATCTGCAAAAGAGCGGCCACCGACATCCTTGAACACATGAAAATCGCTGACGGCTTTGAACCTTGTGTTTTCAGGCATTTCATGGTCTATGGATGGCATCCCGACGCATATTACTACCTCAATGGAGAGAAAAAAATGTTGCCGTGGAGATACATGATACGTCGGTGTATAAACGGTAAAGGCCTGGATGTGTATGGAGATCCTGAGCGACTTAAAGAACTCCTGTATATAAAGGATTTCGCAGCCGCCGTCGTTAGAGCAGCAGAAACGCATATCTGCGGCATCTTCAATCTTCCGGGATATAAACCATATTCTCTTGATGAGATGGTCGATGGCATAATGCAGACGTTTGCTTCAAAGGAAGCTGTAAAAACTTATCGTCCTGAAATGCCGGATACCCCTCAGATCCTCCTGTCAGGGAAGAAGAGTGCCGAAGTGCTTGGATGGACTCCGCAATGGACATGGCAGATGGCATGTGATGACATGAGAGAGGAGCTGATCCGGAATCCTATAGAATTGATGTGGGGAGAAATCGATCCGGAGGATGAAGTCAAGCAGTAAATTCCCTATGGATATTTACGGGATAGAGAATATCGCACGACAGTTCGGCACGCCGTTCTATCTCATGGACGGAGACCGGTATCTTGCCAATATAAACGCTTTCAGGGCATCCTTCAACTCAAGAGCTGAAATCATTGTAGGCTACTCGTTCAAGACCAACTATGTGCCGGCTCTATGCCGGATAGCAAGGGATGCGGGATGTTATGCCGAGGTTGTGTCGGAAATGGAATACTCGCTGGCCAAACGTATCGGTTTCAAAAATATCATTTTTAACGGTCCCATTAAAAAAGAGGAGACATTATTGGCTGCCCTAAAGGACCATGCCATAGTGAATCTTGATTCCGGTTATGAACTGGACGCAGTGTTACGTTATAAGGAACTGCATCCGGAGGAAGAGGTTTCCGTAGGACTCCGGCTGAATATCGGGCTCACAGACGAGCACGGAGAGTCGAAAATCCAGTGCGGTCTGAGAGTGGGGCGGTTCGGTTTCACGCTGCCAATGATGGCGGATGTTGTCCGCGCGCTGCAATCAAAAGGGGTCCGGATCATATCTCTGCACGGGCATACGTCCTCGTCTGACCGTGCGGTCGCAAACTACGCGATCATCGTGCGGCAGATGCTCGCTGTCTGCAACCGTTTCCAACTCGACGACCTGAAATATTTCGATGTGGGTGGCGGCTTCTTCGGAGCGGCAGCCGAAGGAGTGGATACCACAGGTAAACCGTCCTACAGTGATTATGCCGACTGTATTATGGATATATGCTTGTCCGACAGGTGGTTCAACAGAATCTCTCCGGCAATCGTAATAGAACCGGGTGTTTCCGTCACTGCCAATGTTTTCTCTTACGTCTCCAGAATATTCCAGACCAAAAATATCAACGGTCACAGATTCCTCACAACCGACGGCACCGTATTCGACGTAAAACCGACTTTACACGCCAACAATCTGCCACACTATTTCTATACACATAACGAATCCAACGGCACATACAGGGCAGATCTTGTGGGATCCACATGCATGGAAAAAGATGTGATATTAAAAGATGTGGAAGTTCCCGAATCCCTCTCAAACGGCGATTTTGTAAAGATCGACGGTGTCGGAGCCTATACTATAGCCCTTACCCCCACTTTCATAAATTATCTCTCTCCTATACTGGAGATCACAGGCGGCGATATACATCAAGTGCGCCGACGCCAGACAACAGATGACATTCTCGCTTTATATTCGTTTTAACTTATGAACCTTCTTTTCACATGTGCGGGCCGACGCACATACCTGTTGAAATACTTCAAGGAGAATCTGGGCGACGACGGTCTGGTGGTCGCAACTGATATGCAGCTGACGGCCCCCGCACTCACGGCAGCAGATATAAAGGTGCAGGTGCCCGCAGTGTACGCACCGGACTATATCGACCGGACTCTTGAGATCTGCAAGGAATATTCCATAGATGCCGTCATCAGCCTGAATGACCTCGAGTTGCCCATACTTGCCCGAAACCGCGCGCGCTTCGAAGAGACAGGCGCCAGGCTGATTGTCTCCTCCCCCGAAGTGATAGAGATATGTTTCGACAAATACAGGACAGCCTCCTATGTGAAATCGCTCGGACTTGACACTCCCGCTACCTTCAAGTCGCTGGAAGATGCCGAGAAAGCCCTTGATGACGGCATCCTCAGCTTTCCGCTCGTGCTCAAACCACGATGGGGCTCAGGTTCCATCGGGATAGAGTTTGTCAGCGACCGTCAACGACTCAGGGAAGTATATTCACTGCTGGTGAATAAGATAAAGACCTCTATCCTCTCCAACGCATCCGAAGGAGATGAATATATCCTCATCCAGGAAAAAATCGACGGGCAGGAATACGGTATGGATGTGATGAACGACCTCGATGGCAATCACAGGGCCGTCGCCGTGAAAAAGAAACTGGCGATGCGAGCCGGTGAGACCGACAAGGCCCAGACCGTCGACCATCCCGAAATCGCACGTATCGGAAGAACTCTCGGCGAGAACCTGCGTCATACCGGCAACCTCGACGTGGACGTTTTCGAGCGTGAAGGCAAATATTATGTGCTCGAGCTAAACCCGAGGTTCGGCGGAGGTTTCCCCTTCAGCTACGAAGCCGGCGTAAATTTCCCCGCCGCAATCATCGAATGGCTCAAGGGAAACGACGGTGCCTCAATCAACCTCAAGCCACGCATCGGAGAGACTTTCGCAAAATGCGACTACCTACTCCGCGTTAACTAAATGGGGGAAAAGCGGAGCGTGATGGCGGTTTTGTGCGGTAAAATTTGTAACTTTGTGGGGTAAGTCGCCGATTGGCGGCTGCACAAATACCGCACACAATGAATATTCTACGACGTATCACATTGGGGACAGTGGCATTGACGGCTATGGCTGCCAATGCCCAGACTTTGTTCCCATACCCTACGGTGCCGGAAAGCATCGAGGGCCTTACCCCGCGCTCCGACTATATGATGGAGCATTTCTGGGATCGCTGTGATCTTAAATCGGTGTTTTCCTCCGTGAAGAAATTCCAGGGAGCGTTCTCCGATTATGTGGATCTTATGCCGTTCGCGTCCGGCGAGATGATGAAACATTCGGTTGAATCTTTCCTCAAGGAGGTGGGCAAGAAACCGAAAAACCTGCTTACGGTAGCGGAGATGGCCGAAGGTCTGCTTTACAGCGATACGGCGCATGTGCGTTGCGACGAATGTTACCTCCCGTTCGCTCAGGCGGTAGCCTCAAACAAAAAGCTGTCCAAGGCCGAGCGTGCCCGGTTCGACTACCAGGCAAAGGTGTTGAGCCGCTCTCAGGTAGGGATGACCGCTCCCGATATAGCCTACACTACGCGCGAAGGGAAATCGGAACGACTCTCGGATATCGCCTACGGTCCATACGTTCTGATCTTCATCAACGACCCCTCCTGCGACGAATGTGCAATGGCCCGTGTGCGCCTACAAGCCGACTATGCACTGAACTCTCTGATTGACAAAGGACTGATAAAGGTACTCAGTCTTTACCCGGGTGAATACGATCCCGACTGGGCCGAACAGGCGCGCGACTATTCTCCACGCTGGATTGTGGGCGCTGCTCCGGATGCCGACGAATATTTCGACATGCGCAATCCTCCGGTATTCTATTATCTCAACGGTAACCATAAGATCCTATCCAAGTCGCTGGCTGTAGACAATCTCATCGAGGCTTTCCGAAGAGTCAACAACCGTGCCTAGGCGACCGGCAGCGAAAACGTAAACGACCAGGAGCAGTGAAGATAGCCATGTTGATTTCCGGCGGAGTGGACAGCGCTGTGGCCGCTTACCGCCTTATGGAACAGGGGCATGACCTGCAGCTGTTCTACATACGCATCGGGATGGACAACGGCGAGGGGGACTGCGCCGCCGAGGAAGACATCGAGATGTGCCGCTATTTCGCAAAGCAGTTCAACCTGCCCCTCGAAGTGGTGTCGCTCCACGAAGAGTACTGGGAAAATGTGATGGAATACGCCCTGCGTACGGTGCGTTCCGGTCTCACACCGAACCCCGACATCATGTGCAACAAGATGATAAAGTTCGGCTACTTCGAGCAGCGATGGGGCCATGAGTTCGACCTCACCGCCACCGGCCACTATGCCTCCACCGCCGTAGTCAACGGCGTGAAATACCTCGCTACGGCAGTGGATCCCGTAAAAGACCAGACCGACTTTCTCGCCCGTATCTCGGGAGAACAGCTCTCACACCTCATCTTCCCGCTGGGAGATCTTCCTAAAAGCGACGTTCGCAAGATCGCCGCCGCCACACGCATGCCGAACGCGTTCCGCAAAGACAGTCAGGGTATATGCTTCCTGGGAAAGATCAACTACAACGACTTCATCCGCCGTCACCTCGGCGAGAAAACCGGTCCGATAATAGAAATAGAAACCGGTCGGAAACTCGGCGAACATCGTGGCTACTGGTTCCACACCATCGGCCAGCGCAAAGGACTCGGACTTAGTGGCGGCCCATGGTACGTCGTTAAGAAGAACGTGCACGACAACGCCATCTACGTTTCGCGCGGCTACGACACTGACAAACAGTACGGCAAACTCCTCCACATAACCGAGACCCAGTTCATTTCCGGCGATCCCTGGGGGACCGACTGTGTATCCGTGCCCGTTACATTCAAGAACCGCCATACCCCCGTATTTACCCCCGCCACACTTACCCGCCTCGACGAAGGTGAATATATCATAGAGTCCTCCGAGCCCATCCAGGGCATCGCCCCCGGACAGTTTGCAGTACTCTACACTCCTGATAATCGTCTTTGTCTCGGCTCCGGAATCATCACCGGAAAACCGGTCTGACCACGGCTATAAAAAGCCTCACGGCAACCGCTCCATATCATCGGAACCGGTTGCCGTGAGGCTTTTTTATTCAGCAGGTTTATCAATTAGAAGAAGAAGCGTTGAGCACCGGAGTGGCCGGCTCGTCCGAACAGAGAACAACCAACAGATTGCTCACCATTGCTGCCCGCTGCGAATCTGAGAAATTAGCCAGCTTGTTCTGATCTATTTCATCAAGAGCCATGCGCACCATTCCCACGGCACCCTCCACAATTTTTTCACGGGCCGATATTATCGCCGATGCCTGCTGACGGCGAAGCATTACAGCCGCGATTTCCGGCGCATAGGAAAGGTTGTTGATGCGTGCCTCGACCACTTCCATGCCGGCGATGGTAAGACGCTCGTTGATTTTATGCTCAAGAAGTTCGTTGATCTCATGACCGCCCCCACGAAGCGTAAGTTCAGGAGTGTCACCCGGATGCGAGGATTCCGGAGCATCGTAAGCGTAATGACTCGCTACCTCACGTAGAGCCGCATCACTCTGAATTCCAACAAACGATTCCAGGGCACGCGAGTTGAAGCCCCCGCCGGGAGTCGAACCGGTGTCGATATCGAACACCGCACGGTATGTATCGCGGATACGCCACACGAGTACCATACCTATCATCACCGGGTTGCCGCATTTGTCATTGACCTTTATCTGCGAGATCTCCATGTTGCGGACACGCAACGAAAGTTTCTTTCGCGAGATAAACGGATTGACCCAGTAGAAGCCGACTTTCTTGCACGTACCCACATATTTGCCGAAGAATATCATGACACGGGCCTCATTCGGTTCCTGCACGAAATATCCCACGCAGCCGAGGATAAAAAGCAACCCCAGTATCCCCGTCACCGGATAAGCAAGCGACGGCATGGAGTCGCCCAGATACGCCACCATGAGGATCATTAGAGCCGGAATGAGGATGAACGTGAAGAATATCATGGCGAACCCGGGAATCACGAATCCGCTGTAATCATGTTCGTGCAACTCCGCGGAAGTGTCGGGTAAATCTTTGATTGGCTCTGTCATGATTATATCCCTTCCGTCAGTTGAATGTCATTTCGTCAAAACCCTCGGCGTCGAACTCATCCTCATTGAACGAGTCGGAGCCGAAGAACTCCTCGCCGAGGTCCTCGGCTGCGGCAGCCGCTGCCGCAGCAGCCTTGGCATCGGTCTTGGCCTCGAATTCCACCAGACTCACAAACTGCTCGGGGGCCTTTCCCACTGCCAGCGAACACACCGGATCCTTCAGTTTTCTGCCGGTTATCATCTCCTTCATCTCCAGGAAGAAAGAGCGGTCAGTAAAATAGTCGAAAGTGAACATCAGCCGCTGACCTTCGTCGTCGATGAAATCTGAAAGCACGGAATCTTCCATCAGATACACATCCTGGTCGGAATCCGAACCCATATCCTCGAGAGTGATCTCCTTCTCTTTTTCCCAACGGTCGTCACATATAAAAAACGAACACATCTGGTTTTTATCAAAGGCGACCGAGTCGCATATCGCATTCTTCAGGTCGAGGAATGTGGAGTCGGCATCGATCTGTATCTCTCTCTTGAAGTTTTCAACCTCATCGGAAACTATACGGAAATTGAAAATCATATCGTAGGTATTTTTTATCGTGTATTGATCTGTTGAATCACTGCCTCAGGCATGTGCCGGGCATACCGCAAAGTTAGATATTTATACTCACACATAACAACTATTTTCCTAAAAATTCTTTCCCGACACATTAAAAAAAGCGGATACACTTCAAAAAACGGCATCGTCGCCATTTCCCCGGAACGGAGAAAATGGCGACGATGCGTTTTCTGAGCCAATAAAAGTGTTTATTCATTAGGTTTAGCCACCGGAAGCGCACGCGAGAAAACTTCGCGGAAAGATACCAGTGTCTCGGTACGGAGCAGCCCCATCGGCTGGAGTTTTTCATGGATAAGGTGCAGAAGGTGCTCGTTGTCGCGGGCATAGATTTTCACCAGCATATCATACTGGCCGGTGGTATAGTGACATTCCACCACCTCGGGCACCGTCTTGAGTTTTTCAATGATCTCGCCGAAATTTTCAGGGTCTTTCAGGAAGAAGCCGATGAAAGCGCATGTGTCATAGCCCAGGGTCGTAGGCTTGATAAGCGCACGCGAGCCCTCGAGGATATTGGTAGCCTGCAACTTGGCTATGCGCTGGTGTATAGCGGCACCGCTCACGCCACATTCGCGGGCTATTTCCAGAAAAGGCTTGCGCCCGTTGTCAACGAGCATCTGGAGAATTTTCGTGTCGAGCTTGTCAATCTGTAAACGAGGCATAATGTTAAGTTTAGTGTTGTATTCCCTTTATGTATGCCACAAAGATAATGAAAATTATTTTATATAATACAAATTATCATGTTACAAAATGCACGCCTAACAAAAGAGAACGGCTCGCGATACCGGCAAAAAGTTAAAAATTTTACGTTTTCACCTCTTTTTATTTCAAGGTATCAATCGCCCGCGATTCCGACATACGCACATTAACCGCTATTAATCAACTATTTACATTAATATTTATTATTTACATCAGTAAGTCGGCTCCATATCCCTAATACAAAAACAGCCGTTTTATGTTTTACAACATAAAACGGCTTTAGAGTAAAAAATTAGTATTTTCCTATACTTTTGCGCGGGAATTATATGCCTCGAGCGCGTGGCGGAGCACAGTCATCGCCGAACGCAGATCCTCCTTGTTCAACACGTATGCCATGCGCACCTCATCCCGGCCCATCCCCGGAGTAGTGTAGAAACCGGAAGCCGGGGCCATGAATACCGTCTGCCCCTCGTATGAGAATTCCTCCAGACACCAGCGGCAGAAATCATCGGCATCC
>URZG01000009.1 GCA_900552325.1 uncultured Porphyromonadaceae bacterium
ATGTTCCCGAAAGCGGAGATAATAAAGGATATTTGCGGAATAGAAAGGGTGGTGGCGGTCAGGAGATGAAAAGGCTGATATTCCTCATGGGGATTTTTCAGCGGAATAGGGTACAGGGGATATTTGGAGAGGATTGTCTCGGCATAGTTCGCCGTATGATGGGGATATATGGAGTAGAGCGAGTCGATCTGTTCCTGCGTTATGCGTAACCGCTCGTTAGGCACAAGCGGTTTGGGGAATTCCTGCAGGCATGCCACGTCGGCTCCCGAGCGGATAATATACGAAAGGGTGGGGTTGACCGGGGAGCGTCCGTCGCCGGGCAGATGTGGATACTGGGCTTCGTCGCGTGTATCGAACAGGTTCATGCAGTTATAGGAGAGGAGTGTAAAGGCCCTTTCGCGGTTCTGTGGCGTGATTTTCTTCTTTACGAAATTTATTGGGGTATTGCTGATCACCGGTCCGAGGCATATCAGCAGCGTAGCTCCGGGTACCAGTGCAAGGCGCCAGCTGAAGAATACCGTGATGATGAGAAGAAATATCGTGAAAAGTATCCAGAACGGAAACGTGAGCGCCAGAATGGCGGGAATAGCCGTTATCTCCGGGTTTATCAGGCCGGCATATCCGGCCGCTATGGTGCATATACCCCACAGGGTGTAAAGGCAGAAGAGTACCCACCACCATATTTTCCGCGCTTTGGGGGAGGTGAACAGATTTTTTAGCCGGAAACGCGGTGTGGCGTTGTCGGCGGTTGCGGTCTGGTGAAGACCGTTTCCGGTTTTATTATCGGGCGTTGATATTGACATGGCTTTTTTAGAAAAGGTCAGTTATTGTCGGTGAGATTGAAAAGCTCTATACGTTCCGAGTCTGAGAGAGAGCTGTAGCCCGAAGATCGGGCTTTGTCGAGGAGCGCCTGTTTGCGTGACTGGCGGCGCATGAAAATCCTTACTTTTTCGGAGTTGATGCGTGTGCGTCTGCGCCAGAACCATGCCGCGGCGCATCCGGCGAGAATTCCTCCGATATGAGCACCGACGGCAGCCTGCGTGCCTGAAAAGAAACTTATCAGGGCGATCGGAGCCACTACTATAACAGGGATTTCGCCTAAAAAAAGCAGCCGCACACGGTAACGCGGCGACACAACTGTGGCCGCTATAACTATTGCAGCTGTGGCCGCCGAGGCTCCGGTCAATGTCATGGATGGTGCCGGCGGCCAGATATACGACTGAATCAGGAAACCTGTGGCACCGGCGGCGGCCCCCGCCATATAAAGGAGCCACACCGGGCGGTTCCCGCGTAGTTCGGCAAGTATGGTTCCGAACCATCCGAGCCACAACATATTGACAAGCAGATGAAGGAAATCCACCTGTACGAATGAATAGGAAAGCAGAGTCCACGGCCTTGACAACGCTGCGGGGAGCGAAGCCGGCAGGGCTATCCACGGCAGTATCGCCTCGAAATCCGACGGGTTTTCGGGGAGTAGCAGCCACAGCAGTTTCAGCGCTACATAGACGGCTATATTGGCATATATAAGTTTACGGCAGCTCAACGATTACATATAGGGGCCTCCGATAACCCCTTTCTTTTTCCAGTAGAGCAGGATGAGCAGACCTGCCACCATGCCGCCGAGATGCGCGAAATGAGCCACGGTGTCAGCCTGGCTGTTGTAGACTCCCAGCGCCAGTTCTATTACGGCATATACGATGACGAATGTGCGGGCCTTGATGGGCATCGGCGGTATGATCATGTATATGCGCATGTTGGGGAACATGAAGCCGTAGGCCAGGAGTATGCCGAAGATAGCGCCCGAGGCTCCTATCGTGGGAGTATGATAGAGCGCGAACAAGTCGTATATGGCCGGATCCGCGGGGTTCAGGCCGAGATTCATCAGCTCGAAGTTGGTCACCGTAGTGTTCGACAGGAGATGACGCATTGCAGCCGGATCAGCGAAAAGTCCTGAATAATGGCTGATCATCAAGGCGAATACACCCTCCTGGATCAACGCTGCTCCCAGGCCGCATGATATATAGTAAAAGAGAAATTTCGTGGAACCGAGCACACGTTCCATCATCACGCCGAACATGAAAAGAGCCCACATGTTGAAAAGAAGGTGGGTGAAGTTGGCGTGTATGAACATATAGCTGAACAGCTGCCAGGGAAGGAACTGGTCGGAGGTGAAATAATACAGCGCCCCGTAGCTTTCCAGAAACGCCGACACCGGGCGCACCATCGCCATGGCTATCCAGATGATGATATTTATTATAAGAAGATTCTTTGTTACCGGAGGCATCCGGAGCAACATATCTTTAAATCCCATAATCGATTGATGGCTTATTTTTATTCGCTTTTTATCAGATTTTTCTCAAAATACACTGCAAAGATAACAAATCCGATCCAATGGCGGATTAGAAATGCCGCACGGATATATGGCGTTTTTATGTTTTTAACAAAATGTTTGGCAGTTAGCCGGAAATTTACTAACTTTGCGGTCGCAAAATCCATGGGCGGCTGCAGTCGCCCCGTGTGATGGGAAAATTATATATTAATTTTTGAGTAACACAATTTAAAATGAAAACTTTCAAACTCAGCGCCGAACCCCGTACAGACCTCGGCAAGAAGGCCGCCAAGGCTATCCGCGAAGAAGGTAAGATCCCCGCAGTGCTTAACGGCGGCGAAGTGATCGAACTCCCCTTCAACGGCACTCTCAAACCCGGTGAAAAACTCGTTGAAATCGAGAACGGCCGCGGCATGATCACCACCGACCTTACCGTGACCAACGACGGTGTGCGCAAACTCATCTATACTCCCGACATCTACGCTGTAGAGCTCGACTACAACGGCGAGAAGAAAATGGCTGTGCTCCGCGAAGTGCAGTACCACCCCGTGAAGGATACCATCCTCCACATGGACTTCCTCGAAGTTTCCGACAAGAAGCCCGTTGTCATCGCCGTTCCCGTGAAGCTCGAGGGCCACGCAGAAGGTGTGAAAGCCGGTGGTAAGCTCACCCTCTCCATGAAGAAGGTGAAAGTTAAAGCTCTCTACACCGAAATCCCCGAACGTCTCGTTATTAACGTAGACCACCTCGGTCTCGGCAAGACTCTTCAGGTAGGCGACCTCCACTTCGAAGGCCTCGAACTGGTTACTCCCAAGGAAGCCGTTGTCTGCGCCGTTCAGCTCACCCGTGCCGCCCGTGGCGCACAGGCTGCCGCTGAAGCCGCTGCCAAGAAATAAGCGGATTCCACCTATAAGAAACTCGCGCCGGAACAATTTTCCGGCTGAATATGATCATCCGGTAGCCGCGGCCCGCAAGGGTCCGGCTACCGTGATTTTAAAACCGTTATAATGAAGCATCTGATAGTAGGACTCGGCAATATCGGTGCCGAATATGAGGGCACACGCCATAACATCGGTTTCACGATAGCCGACGCATTGGCCGATTCGCTCGGGCTCAAATTCTCCACCGAGCGTTACGGCGACGTGGCCCAGGGACGGCTGAAGAACCAGCAGATCGTTATCCTCAAGCCCTCCACATACATGAATCTTTCCGGAAATGCCGTGAGGTACTGGAAAGATAAGGAGAAGATTGAACTCGGCGACATACTGGTGCTCGTCGACGATATCGCTCTGCCTTTCGGTGCCATCCGCCTTAAACCGTCGGGAAGCGATGCGGGCCACAACGGTCTGAAAAATATCGCGCAGATGCTCGGTACTCAGGCTTACCCGCGTCTGCGGTTCGGTGTCGGCAACGATTTTCCGCGTGGCTGTCAGATCGACTATGTGCTGGGGCAGTTCAAGCCCGAAGAACGCAAGGAGCTTGAGGCTCGTGTGGGCGTGGCGGTCGATGCCGTCAAGACCGAGGTGCTTGCCGGCCTCCAGACGGCAATGTGCGATTTCAACAACAAATGATCCGCCGGATATGAAAACAGAAGTGAGAGTCGACAAGTGGCTGTGGGCCATGCGTGTGTTCAAAACACGTACAGTCTCGACGGATTCGTGCAAGAAAGGGAGAGTGATGCTCCGTATCGGAGGGGAAGGTCCCGAGGTCGTCGCCAAGCCCTCCCGAATGATCCATGTGGGTGATGTGGTGATGGTGCGCAAGCCGCCGATCACCTATTCGTTCAAAGTAAAAGCTCTTACCGAAAACCGCCTCGGAGCTAAGCTCGTGCCGGAATATATAGATAACGTCACTACCCGCGATCAGCTTGATCTGCTGGATGTGGTGAAGATTTCGGGATTCATTGACCGCCGCAAGGGACTCGGTCGTCCGACCAAGCGTGAGGCACGTGAGCTCAACCGTTTCACCTCGGATATCTATTCCGATGCCGGTTACACGGATGAATATGATGACACCCCCCTCCCCACCGGTCCCGGCGATATATGGAATCTTGATTTCGACGAAGACGATTTCCGTTGATATCGTGGCGTTTCGTCGTACTGACAAAATACAGTCCGCCCGGCATCTGAAGTGCTTTCATCAGATGCCGGGCGGACGTATTTTGCTCAAGTCACAATGCCGGCGCGGTTATTTGCTGTTTTTGTATTGAGGCAGAAGTGGCACGGGGAAGCGTGAGAACAACGTCTGTACGGCCTGGGTGATGCCTTGCAGGTTCTGATAGCCGTTGCCGCCGCCGTTGATGATTGTCGCTACCGAGGCTGAATAGAGCGGCGTCTTGGTGTCGATGTTCACGAAGTCCATCGTCAGCACACCCTCCTTGTATATTCCGGTGATGACCTGTGCGTTGTTGTAATATGCCGGATTCCAGTAGGGGCCGTAGTTGTAGCGGGGCCACATGTAGTAGGGGTAGTACGGACCGTAGTAGGGATAATAACCCGGCTGTACGAGGGGTTCGGTCTGGAGTTCGCGCTGAGTTGTTACCGCGATGTTTATCAGAAGAGGCGACGTATCGCTTTCCTGGAAACCGCGCATCAGCATCTCCGAACGTATTGCCGCGGCGATATTGTAGTAGGTCACCATCTCCATGCCGGGAGGCAGCTTGCCCATCGCCGGGGTGACGATACGGAAAGTACTGTAAGTCTCGCTGTTTACAAGCTGATATGGCGAACATGCGGTCAGCAGGGCCGTTATTGCTAGGAAGCATAGGAACTTTTTCATATCCGAGGAAAAATAAATAGTTTACTGTATAACGATTTATCTTCCCGAAAAGTTCCGTATCAGAGTGTTGTCAGAGTATCCCAGTCAAGTGAGGCCAATGCGTCTGTTATGAAGTGGGCTTTGCCCCGGAGGGACTCGGCGGAATTGGTGGTGGAGAGTGCCACAACTTTGGCTCCGGCTGCCTTTCCCGCTTCGATACCCTGAAATGAATCCTCGAAAACTATGCAGTCGGTCACATCCACTCCGGCTTTCTCGGCTCCGCGCAGATATGGCTCGGGATGGGGTTTTGAGTGTGTGACATCTGCGGCGGTGACGATGGCGTCGAAGTGTGAGGAAAAATCCGGATGCTGGCCGAAGAGGAAATCCATCTTCTTGTTGTCGGAACTGGTCACGATCACCGTCTTTACCCCGCGTGAACGGAGCATTTCAACGAACTCCAGCGCTCCGGGGAACACGGGATAGACAATCTCGTTCTCGAATTCGTGGAGCAGACGGTCCACATCGCGGCGTACTTCCGGCTCGGGGAAGTATGTCGTGAGTATGTCGTTGAGTGTGGTCCCCTTTATATCGTAGGCGAAGGTAGGCGAAGGAAGGTGATGATGGCGTCCTACTTCGGCCCAGAATTCAGTGTACAGGGTTTCGCTGTCGATCAACACTCCGTCGAGATCGAAAAGCGCACCTTTGATATGCTTCATAAATCAGGAAGTAAGATTAAATAATTTGCAAATTTAAGCAATTATAACATTTCTACTCGGTCAAAACCTGTTAAATTTGCATATATATTAATATGAAGGATATTAAATCGAATACTGACGTTTCAACCTCGGCTCCCCGGCAGACTGTGGAAAAGACCGACAGCCCCATGGCTCTGGGTACACAGCCGATCTCAAAGCTGCTTGTAAAATACTCGGTACCAGCGATCATTGCCAGTGTGGCCGTGTCGCTTTACAATATAATCGACTCCATATTTATCGGGCGCGGAGTCGGGGCTATGGCTATCGCCGGTCTTGCCATAACCTTCCCGCTGATGAACCTTGTGATGGCTTTCTGCATGCTTATCGCTGCAGGGGGCGCCACTATAAGTTCTATATTTCTGGGACAGAACAATAAGGCGCGCGCCACGGCTACGGTGAATAACGTGATGCTTCTCTGCATCATAAATTCAATAGTGTTCGGCGGTCTGGCTCTCATCTTCCTTGATCCGGTATTGAGGCTCTTCGGCGCCGACGACCAGACCTTACCTTTCGCACGTGAGTTCATGCGCGTGATTCTGCTGGGTACTCCGGTCTCGTTTATCTTCATCGGGCTGAACAATCTTATGCGTGCCACAGGCTACCCGCGCAAGGCCATGATTTCGGCTCTTCTGTCGGTGGGTGTCAATGTAGTGCTGGCGCCGATCTATATCTATAAGTTCCACTGGGGGATAGCCGGCGCGGCTTTCGCCACGGTCTGCGCGCAGGGTGTGGCGTTCATCTGGGTCCTGAGCCATTTTCTGTCAAGTAAAAGTTTCGTTCATTTCAACCGCAAAGATTCATGGTTTGACTGGTCGCTGGTTAAAAGAATATATTCGATCGGGCTTTCTCCATTCCTGATGAATGTCACGGCCTGTGTGGTTGTGGTGTTCCTTAACAAAGCCCTGCTTGCCTACGGTGGATCCGACGGTAACCTGGCGGTAGGTGCCTACGGTATACTCAACCGCACGACAATGCTTTTCGTCATGATTGTGTTCGGTGTGTCGCAGGGTATGCAGCCTATTCTCGGTTTCAACTGGGGCGCGGGGCAGTGGCAACGAGTGAAGGGTACCCTTACCCGCGGTATTTGGATCGGCGCGGTGATCACTACCATAGGCTGGTGTGTAACCCGGCTTTTCCCGAATCAGATTTCCGGCCTGTTCACCACCGATACTCAGCTTATCGATATCGCCCGTGAGGGATTCTACCTTTACTTCCTGGTATATCCGGTGGTCGGAGCGCAGATCATCATACAGAACTACTTCCAGAGCATAGGCAAACCAAAGCTCTCGATATTTCTGTCGCTGACGCGCCAGCTTATTTTCCTTCTTCCTTTCCTGTTCCTGCTTCCGCCGATGTGGGGGATAAAAGGGGTATGGCTGTCGATGTCGGCAAGCGACCTGCTGGCGTTCGTCGTGGCTGTCATTACGTTGATCATATTTATACGAAAGCATAATAAATTCCTGAAGACCAATGGTGCAAGAGATTCAGCTTAGAGTCGACCCGCGCACGGCGGCCACTGAGAGCGCCGTAATACAAAAATGTGCCCTGGCTGCCGGGGTCACTCCCGGACGGGTGTTGGCCCATAAAGTTGTGAAACGTTCGATTGACGCCCGTCAGCGCCGCGTGATGGTCAATATCACCGTAAGGGTATGGATTGACGAAGAGCCTTCGACGACATCCGTTGTGTGTCCGGAATCCTACCTGCCGCTGCCTGAGGACGCTCCGCAATCCATTGTGGTGGGGGCGGGCCCCGCGGGACTTTTCGCGGCTTTGCGGCTGATTCAGGAGGGAGTGCGTCCGATAGTGCTCGAACGGGGCAAGAATGTCGTTGACAGGGCGGCCGATATGGCAAGGATCGCCCGTGACAATATTGTCGACCCCGACTCCAACTATTGTTTCGGTGAAGGTGGCGCAGGAGCCTATTCCGACGGCAAACTCTTCACCCGCAGCAAAAAACGCGGACCGGTGGAGAAGATACTTCATATCCTGGCGCAACACGGGGCAAAAGAGGAGATTCTTGTGGATGCTCATCCGCATATCGGCACAGACCGTCTGCCCAAGGTGGTCAAGGCCATACGTGAGACTATAATCGGATGTGGCGGCGAAGTGCATTTTTCCACCAGGGTGGAGAATCTGCAAGTGCTCACGGATGCCGGCGGCAACCGTCGTGTTACCGGAGTTGTCACCGCTGACGGCCGGGAATGGGCCGGGCAGGTGATCCTTGCCACGGGTCATTCGGCGCGCGACGTATATTCCTCGTTAATGGAGGGGGGAATAGACCTGCAGCCTAAAGGTATAGCCGTGGGGGTGCGTCTTGAACACCCCCAGGAGCTGATAGACAGACTGCAGTACCATTCGCCGCAGGGGCGGGGTAAATATCTGCCTGCGGCCGAGTATTCCATGCTTACCCGCGTGGACGGTCGTGCCGTATATTCTTTCTGTATGTGCCCCGGAGGCGTTATAGTTCCTGCGGCGACAGCACCGGGCGAACTGGTGGTCAACGGTATGTCACCGTCGTCGCGAGGTGGGCGCAAGGCCAATTCCGGTATGGTGGTGGAGGTGCTCCCTGAAGATCTGGCCGGTTATGACAAGTACGGTCCGCTGAAAGTGATGTATTTCCAGAAAGACATAGAGTCTGCATTTTTCAAGGATGCGAAGGGGAGCCAGAACGCGCCGGCGCAGCGCATGACGGATTTTGTTGAAGGTCGTGATTCCCGTACTCTTCCCGACACAACCTACGCGCCGGGAATTCACCCGGCACGTATCGACCGGCTGTTGCCCGCTGCGATAGCCTCGAGACTGCGGCAGGGATTCCGCGATTTCAACCGCAAGCAGCCGGGATTCCTTACACCCGAGGCCACGCTGATAGGGGCCGAGACGCGCACCTCGTCACCGGTCCGGATCCCGCGAGACAAGGATACACTATGCCATATCTCTGTCAGCGGCCTTTATCCCGCGGGGGAGGGAGCCGGCTACGCCGGGGGAATAGTATCGGCGGCTCTTGACGGTGACCGTTGTGCCGCATCGCTGGCGGCAACCCTGAAAAATATGTAATAACGGGAAATGCAGTTGCGGATACGCTCCTTTTTCGCTAATTTTGTGATATGAAAAGAGCCGTAATCGACCGCGAGACCGTACAGAAGATTATCGATACCGCCGATATAGTGGAGGTGGTGTCAGACTTCGTGCATCTGCAGCGCAGAGGTGCCAATTATATAGGGTTATGCCCGTTCCATAACGAGCGTACCCCCTCTTTCTCCGTTTCCCGGGCCAAAGGAATCTGCAAATGTTTCAGTTGCGGCAAAGGGGGTAGCCCGGTCAACTTCATCATGGAGCATGAGCAGCTCGGTTACTGGGAGGCGCTGAAATATCTCGCCCGAAAGTATCATATCGAGGTGCAGGAACGCGAGCTAACCGACGCCGAACGCGCCGAGCAGAACGCCAGGCAGGGGATGATGGCTGTCAATGAGTTCGCCATGGAGCATTTCCGCAAGAACATGCAGGAGACTCCCGACGGCCGCGAGATAGGTATGGCTTATTTCCGTGAACGCGGCATCAACGACTGGGCTATGGAGCGCTTCAAACTCGGCTACTCCATGGAGAGTCGCGATGATCTCTACAAGGCGGCCCGCGCACAGGGACATTCCGACAAATATCTCGTTGACACCGGCCTGTGTATCCGCTCCGACCGCGGCGGGATATACGACAGGTTCAAGGGGAGGGTGATGTACCCCATCTTCACCATTTCCGGCAAAGTGGTGGGATTCGGCGGCCGTACACTCAAGACCGACAAGACGGTAGCCAAATACGTCAACTCCCCCGAGTCGATAATCTACTCCAAAAAGAACGAGCTCTACGGTCTGTTCCAGGCCAAGAGCGCCATCGTCAAGAAGGATAAGTGCATCCTCGTGGAGGGATACATGGATGTGATCTCCATGCACCAGAGCGGGGTGGAGAATGTAGTGGCCTCGTCGGGCACTTCGCTTACACCGGGGCAGATACGCCTCATTCACCGCTTCACGCAGAATGTCACGGTGATCTATGACTCCGATCCGGCCGGAATCAAGGCGTCGCTGCGCGGTATCGATATGCTGCTTGCCGAAGGACTGGATATAAAGGTGCTTCTTCTACCGGAAGGGGATGACCCCGACTCCTTCGCCCAAAGTCATTCATCGGCTGAAGTGGAGGAATATCTCGCCGAAAACGAGGTGGATTTCATCAGGTTCAAGACCGATATCCTCCTGAAAGACTGTGCTGATGATCCGGTGAAACGCGCCAATGCGATTGCCGATATAGTACGCTCCATAGCCATGATTCCGGTGGAGATCAAACGCCAGGTCTATATCAAGGAGTGCTCGTTGAGTTTCGGTATCGACGAGACCATGATTCTGCGTCAGGTGGCGAAGGATATTGCCTCCAACAGGGAGAAGAAAGCCCGCGAGACGGAACGCGAGAAAGCGCAGGAGTCATTAAAAAACGGTCCCGGTGTAATGCCCGACGATGAGGTGGCGCGCCTGATGGCGGAGGAACAGGCCGACCGTGAGGCGGCAGCTGGCGGTGTGACTGCTCAACCGGTAACACCGCAGACTGTATCAGGAGGTGCGGCGCAGGGGCTGATGTCGCGTACCAGGGCCTCGGTGCTTGAGCCCCAGGAACGTGCCCTGTTGCGTATAGTGCTTAAATACGGCATGCTGGACCTGGGCCAGGATTTTGTGGAAGGTGAGGAGAAGGCCGAACCGGTGAAAGTGATAGACTTCGTTGCCGATGATCTTGCGATGGATAACATGGGATTTACCAATCCGCTTTATCACAGGATATTCGAACGCGCCCTGGCTTTGCGCGACAACAGTTGGGAGTCGGATTACGCGCAGCACTGGCAAGGTGCCTGCGAACGCCGTAAGACCGCTCTTGAGGAGGGGATTGCTAAACTCAGGGAAACAGCCTCCGATCTCACGGAAATAAAAGCCGGTGAAACTTTGTTGAACGAGCGCGTGGCCAAGAGCTTTGAAGAAGATCTGCGCAATTTCGCCATGAGTTACTTCGAGCGTCTGCTGACTTATGACGCCGATGACGAGATACGTTCGGCCGTGACCGATATGGTGGTGGAACGACATCAGCTCAGCCGCATCTTCACCAAATACAATCAGGTGGGTGATGCCGATGACCGCCGGCTTGACGAATTGGTGCCCCGGGCGCTGATCGCGCTCAAATATGATGCCGCGCGTTGTTCGTTCGAGGAGCTTCGCCAACAGATCGCACAGATGCAGAAACAGCCCGACTACGACCTTGAGGAAGTATTCAGGCTGATGGCGTTGCAGCGCAAATGGCAGCAGTTCTGTTCGGAGCTGGCATCGCACCTCGGCGAGAGAGTTTATGAGCCGCTTCGCTGAAAGTCAGAAACGCGGGGCTTCGTCGCCGATAGTTGTCGGCCCCCCGTGCCCCGGATAGACCACTGTATCGGCAGGGAGCGTGAGAAGTTTTTCGCGTATGCTCCGCAGCAGTTGGGTCTGGGAACCGCCCGGCAGATCCGTGCGACCGATTCCCATTCGGAAAAGTACGTCGCCTGTGAGTACGAATCCGGAATCGGGCACATAATAGACAAGAGAACCCGGAGAGTGCCCCGGAGCGGCTATGGCGATAATCTTCTGTTCGCCGAGGTAAAGCACGCTTTGGTCCGAAATTTTTTTGTCGAGTTCGAGGGGCTGCATCCGATATGGCAGACGGAAGCGGCGAGCTTGCTCGTCGCGATGAAGGAGCATAGATTCGTCGGCCTCTCCCCCCAGAAGTTCGGTTCCGAAGATCTCTTTTACCCGTTCAACCCCGAAAGTATGGTCAAGGTGACCGTGAGTGAGCAGGATATATTTAAGTTTGAGCGCGTTGTCGCGGATGAAATTCTCGAAGTCCGTTACCTCCTGTGAGTGCTGCATCCCGGGATCGACCACAGCCGCCTCAAGAGTGGATTTATCCCAGATGATATAGGTGTTTTCCTCGAATATGTTGGTGACAAGTCGACGTATTTCCATAACGCATGTTGTTACAATGGTTTGTATATCAGTTTCTTCGTTGTGAAGAACTCTTCGGAGAACCAGTCGGAAAGAGGCACTTCAAGCACGTTTTTGTCGGTACCCGACCGTGCGATTTCCTGGCTGAGGTCTCCACCTTTTAAACATATCAGGCCATCCGGAAGTTTATTGCGTCGGAATTTCCCGACGTTTTTGCGGGCCATGGGGAGGAGCTTGTCGAGGTCGGTGACGGCACGGCTCACCACATAATCGAATTTATGGTGGCACTCCCCGGCGTCGCCATGCTGGAAGGTGACGTTTGTGAGCCCGATGGCATCGGCTATGTTGCGGGCTACATTCACTTTTTTGCCTATGCGGTCGATGAGATGAAATCTGCAACCGGGCCATATTATGGCGAGGGGTATCCCCGGGAATCCGCCTCCCGTGCCTAGATCCATGATTTCCGTGCCGTTGACCGGAGTGACGAACTTCGCTATGGAAAGCGAGTGGAGAATATGGTGCGCGTAAAGGTTGGATATATCTTTACGCGAGATCACATTGACCTTTTCGTTCCACTCGGGATAGAGATCGCCGAGGGCTTCTAACTGATGGCGCTGAGTGTCCGTAAGACCGGGAAAATATTTCTCGATCAGTTCCATTCCGGCCGCTGTATCTACTGTGGGTGTGTTCTGTTCCATCATTCCTCGTCGCTGATTTCAGTGGCTTCCTTCATCTCGCGGTATTCCTCCCAGTCGGGATCCTCCTCAGCCTCGAACTGAAGCGGGAGGGTGGGGAAGGGGGCGAGCATCTCGTTCAGCTTACGCTGGAAAATATGCAGACTGGAGGTATAGAATACCCAGTCGCGGCGGTCATCGCCGGTATATATGCCTGTGAGCACAGCCACAGGGTCGCGGGCGAATTCTTTTTCGAAAACCTCCTGGACCTGTTCCATCAGTTCCGAGGTAGGGCGGTCGGGCATCCCGTTGGAGCCTCCGGTGTAGTTCCAGATCACCTCTATGCGGAATCTGAAACGTGGGTTGTCGATAAATTTCTCCACGTTGCGGCGCCCTGTCACCATGATTATCCGGTCAGGATGTTCGGCGCTTTCGGTAGGAGTCGTCCAATAGTCAGCGGTCTTGCTCATGATTTGCTAAAATATCTTTAAAACAAGGTATCCCCCATTCGGGCGCATGGCCTGAACGGGGGTATAACTTAGGCATAAATTCCGTGCGGTAGCTTGGAATTACTTGCTGCCGAGAGAGCAAGAAACGGTGAGGCGCAGACGGCCTTTGGCACGGCGACGTGCAAGTACCTTGCGACCGTCGGCGGTAGCCATACGTTCGCGGAAACCATGTTTGTTGACTCTCTTGCGGTTGGAGGGCTGGTAGGTTCTTTTCATCTCTGTATAGTGTTTATTTTCTTGTTCTCGACAAGTTTATAAAAATTTGTCTTTTGGATTCAGGGTGCAAAGGTAATCATTTCTTCCGGCATACGCAACCTTTTGAAGCTCATTTTTTCGCTTTTTTCGAGGCTGAAAGTAAAAAATGAGTTATCTTTGTGGTAATTAAAATGCTTTTGAATATCATTATCACTTCATGTCCCAATGAACCGACGTGACTTTTTCAGATCTGTGGGCGTGGTTGCTGCGGCGGCAGTGGCCGCGCGGCTCGACAGCGCTGCCGCCGTGTTGCCCTCTGCCGCCGAAAATATTTCGGTTTCATCCCGTTCCTCGGCAAAAGGCCTGAAACTTACTTTCTTCCCTTATGAATTAAAGTTGCGGCACGCTTTCAACCTTGCACGCAGCTCGCGCACTACGACGCCCGACGTGCAGGTGGAGATAGAGTTCGACGGAGTCAAGGGGTACGGCGAGGCATCCATGCCTCCCTATCTGGGAGAGTCGGTGGAATCGGTGTGCCGCTTCCTCGGGCGCCTTGACCTCGGTCAGTTTTCCGATCCTTTCCGCATAGAGGAGATTCATGAGTATATGGAGAGTGTTGCTCCCGATAACCGCGCGGCAAAGGCGTCAGTCGACATCGCCCTGCACGATCTTTGCGGAAAAATCATGGGGCAGCCCTGGTACAAAATCTGGGGCCTTGATCCCGGACGTACCCCCTGCACTTCTTACACTCCCGAGGTTGTGCGTCAGAAAGTGGCGGAGGCTGCGCCCTACCGGGTGCTGAAGGTCAAGATGGGACTTGACAACGACAGGGAACTTGTTGAGACTATCAGGGAGTGTCGTCCTGATGTGCCGCTATGTGTCGATGCAAACCAGGGGTGGAACGGTCGCGACCGTGCTCTGGAGATGTGCCACTGGCTTAAAGAACGGGGATGCCTGTTTGTAGAGCAGCCTTTCGATAAGTCGCGGCTTGACGATGCCGCGTGGCTAACGGAGCGCTCGCCGCTACCGGTGATAGCCGACGAGGCTGTGCAGCGTCTGGGTGATGTGGGGCGTCTGGCCGGGGCATATTCCGGTATAAACATCAAGCTGATGAAATCCACCGGTATGCATGAAGCCTATCAGATGGCGGTGCTCGCCCGTGCGTTGGGGATGAAGGTGATGCTCGGGTGCATGACCGAGACTTCCTGCGCGGTGACGGCGGCGGCTCAGCTCTCCCCGTTGGCCGATTACGCTGATCTCGACGGCAAT
The DNA here is from genome assembly GCA_900552325.1 of uncultured Porphyromonadaceae bacterium. Classification (GTDB taxonomy): domain Bacteria; phylum Bacteroidota; class Bacteroidia; order Bacteroidales; family Muribaculaceae; genus UBA7173. The sequence continues at coordinate 14,491 of URZG01000009.1, forward strand.
CTCCTAATATCAAACGACCGCTTCGACGGGCTTACCATCGAAGACGGCCGTGTGATTATTCCGTCGCGTCCCGGGATCGGGGTCACGTTGTCGGAGACTCCGGTGGTGTGACGTCGTTGTCACCGGCTGACGGAGAGGCTTGTGGCTGGGTCGGTCCGGATCCTATTTTCTTGTTCGCGGAGGCGAAAAGCTTCTGGAGATGGTTTTCCTTGAAACGCTCCATAAGTTCCCATATTCCGGGCACGAAGAGTGTGCCGAAGATGGCGTTGACCGCCATACCGAATACGACTGCTGTGCCAAGAGCCAGGCGTGAGCCCGCGCCTGCGCCTGTGGCGAAGAGCATCGGCAGCACACCGAACACGAAAGCAAGCGCTGTCATCATGATCGGGCGGAAACGAACCTCGCCGGCCGATCTGGCCGCCTCGCGGATGGGCTGACCGCTCTTCCGGTAATCGAGGGCATATTCCACTATAAGGATGGCATTCTTCGCCGAAAGCCCCAGCAGCAGGATAATACCGATCTGAGTGTAGATGGAGATCGACTGCGACATGATGATGCATCCGAGCACTGTGCCGAGGATGGCTGTAGGCATCGAGAAGATTACAGCCATAGGGTCGGTCCAGCTCTCATACTGCGCGGCGAGTACCAGCAGGGTGATGATCACGGCGAACAGAAGTACCACTGTGATAGTGGCGCCCGACTGTGTTTCCTGATATGCCTCGCCGGTCCAGGCGAAAGAGAACCGGTCGCCGACAGCCTCTTTAAGGGCTTCTTCCATAGCCTGTATGCCGTCGTGGCTCGATACACCTTTCGCGGTTATACCTGTGACGGAGGCCGTGTTGTACATGTTGTAACGGTCGACGCTCGACTCTCCGACGGAGGGTACCACGGAGGCAAAAGCCGAGAACGACACCATGTCGCCCTGCGAGTTCCTTACGGAAAGGCGCGGAATATCTGAGACACGTGCACGGGAGGCGGCGTCGGCACTCACGGTAACCTGATAGGTGCGTCCGAATTTCACGAAGTCGTTCACATAGCTGCTGCCCATGAACTGCGACAAGGTGGAGTAGATGTCGTCAAGCGTGAGGTTTAGCATTTTAGCCTTGTCGCGGTTGATCTTTATATCATACTGGGGCACCAGACCCTGGAACTGGGTTGTGAGCTGATCCAGTCGCGGATCTTTCGCCACGACCTCCTGCATATGAGTTATGGCATCCTTTAGGGCTTCCGTGCCGAGGTTGTTGATATCCAGAATCTGCATCTGCAGACCGGAGGTCATGCCGAGACCCGGAATAGAGGGAGGATTGACCGAGAACACTACCGGCTCCTGGAATTGGTCGGAGATCTCGCTCACTTGCTTCATGACCGCGTCGACACTACGGCTCTTTCCGCGTCGTTCGCTCCAGGGCTTGAGAACGACGAATAGCGAACCCATGTTGCCCCCGGTGCCTCCGCCCATCATTGACTGGCCCGAAATAGATATCACATTCTCCACTTCCGGAATTTTCAATATTTCCGATGTCAGCTGAGTCACGACTTTATCAGTGCGGTCAAGGGACGCTCCTGTAGGGAGCTGGATGGAGGTCATGAAATAACCCATATCCTCCTCGGGAATATAGCTCGTAGGCCATTTTATGAATCCCCAGAACGCCACAAGGCAGAAGCCGAGGTAGATGCATATCGATACTACCGGACGTTTGAGCAGCGATCCGAGCCACGACGCATATTTCTTTGTAGTGGCACTGTAGCCCTTGTTGAACCAGCGGTATAGGAAAAAACGTGGCTGGGCGTCGGTCTTTTTTCTCAGGAAGAGCGCGCACATGGCGGGAGTGAAGGTCAGCGCGTTGAATCCGGAGAAAGCCACCGAAGTGGCGATGGTGAGCGCGAACTGTTTGTAGAGTGAACCGGTGATACCGCTGACAAAGGCCGTGGGGATGAATACCGAAAGTAGCACCAGCACCTCGCCTATGATAGGGCCTTGCAGCTCTTTCATGGCTTTCTCGGCACTTTGTCGCGGTGTCAGTTCCCCTTGTTGCACGAGTCTGGCACAGTCCTCCACCACCACTATCGCATCATCCTCCACAATGGCGATGGCCAGCACGAGGCCGAAAAGAGTGAGAGTGTTGAGTGAGAATCCCAGCAGTTTCATGACCGCGAAGGTGGCGATCAGCGATACCGGGATGGCTATCATGGGTATAATCACCGCACGCCAGCTCTGTAGGAAAAGGAGAATAACTGCCATAACAATCAGGGTGGTCTCCACGAATGTCACCAGCACCTCGTCAATGGACGCTGTCACGAACTGGGTGGTATCCATTATAACACGGTAGTGCACGCCGTCGGGAAAAATACTGCGCGAGGTCGGCGAGTTTGGCCTTGACGTCGGAAGCAACCTCAAGGGCATTGGCGCCCGGGCGTTGCTGGATGCCGATAAGACCTGCCGGATGTCCCGAGACGTGCGATATGGTGGAGTAACTCTCGCTTCCGAGTTCCACTGTAGCAATGTCGCGGAGGCGCAGGAAGGAGCCGTCGGGTTCGGCACGAAGCACTATGTTGCCGAATTCCTCAGGGGTGCTCAGTTCACCCTGAGAAGTCAGGGTAAACTGGAAATCCACGTCGCTGTCGACCGGCGGCGTGCCCACATTGCCCGCCGACACCTCCATGTTCTGCGACTGTATCATCGCTGCTACATCGGCCGGGGTTATCCCCCTTATCTGCATTTTGGCGGGATCAAGCCAGATACGCATACTGTATTCGCCTCCGCCGAAAGCTCCCGCGCCACCCACGCCGTCGATACGCGAGAGTTCGTCGATGATATTCAGCTGTGCATAGTTGGTGAGATACTGTGCGTTGTAGCGGCCTGAATCATCACCTTCGAGAGCTATGAAAAGAATGATGTTGGATGCTTCGGAGGTGACGGAGATGCCCTGCTCCTTGACTGCGGCCGGAAGTGTGGCCTCCGCCAGGGAAATGCGGTTCTGAACCTTTACAGCGGCCTCGTCGAGATCCGTGCCGTTCTCAAATGTGATGGTGAGGCTGTATGAACCGTCGCTGGAGTTGGAACTCATGTACATCATCCCTTCCACACCGTTGACCTGTTCCTCTATGGGCTGCCCGATAACTTTGGCTACAGTGGCGGCATCGGCGCCGGGGTAGGTGGCGCGTACTATTACGGTGGGGGGAGTTATATCAGGAAATTGCGCCACCGGAAGGCTCTTCACTGTAACGATACCCGCTATCACCATTATTATGGCGAGTACGGTGGCGAATATCGGACGGTCGATGAAAAACTTAGAGAACATAGGCGCTTATTTTACATTTACCGGATTGATTTTTATTCCGTTCCTGACTTTAAGAAGGGCTTTGGTGACATAGCGGGTCTGCGGTGTCACGCCAGAGGTCACCACGCGCATGGAGTCGCGGTACACCTCGCCGGTCTGTATGGGTGTGTGGACAACCTTGTCGGAGTCGTTGACGGTGTACAGATATTTGCCGAGCTGGTCGGATCCGATGGAGGCGTCTTTTACCAGTATGGTCTTGGTTTTGATTCCGTAGGGGAGCTTGACTCTTACGAACATCCCCGGTTTCAGTGCGTTATATGGGTTCTTTACCTTGCATTTGAGTTGCAGTGTACCGGTACTGTTGCTTATTGCCGGCGCCACGAAATACAATGCTCCGGTGTAGCTGTGCGGAAGTGAGTCGGTGAATTCGAGGGGGACATTTCCGAGTTCGGAGTTGCTCGCTTTGAGGTTGTCGACCATGGCGAGATACTGGTCATCGTCAATGGCGAAGTGTACAGACATGGAGGCATTATTATAAAGTGTGGCCATAACTACCGGCGCGCCTTCTCCTCCGATATAGGCCCCGACATCATATTTCGAGGCTGATATATAGCCGGTGAAAGGCACCCGCACCGTGCAATAACTCAACTGTTTGCGCGCCGATTCAAGGGATGCCTTGGCGTTGGCGATCGATGCTTCTGCCTGTTCCATGGCGCTTTTGGCCTGTGATACCTCCATTTTGGAGACGGCATCGCTTTCAAGGGCTTTCTTCACGGCCTCGTAATGGTTTGATGCATATTCGTAGGTGCTGTTGGCGGTGGCGAGAGCCGCCTGCGCCTGTTGCACGGCATCGCGGTATGAGGTGGATTCGATGGTATATAGCACCTGCCCGGCCTGCACGAGATCACCCGGGGTATAGTTCTGCGACTGTAACTGCCCGTTGACACGTCCCACAATATCCACAGTCCGCTCGGCCGCCAGACTGCCGGGGAGGGTAGAGTACATGATTACTGAGTCCTCCACTACTTTTGCCACGTCGACTGACGGGGTTTCGGTGGTCCCGGCCTCATTATTCTTGTCATGGCATGCCGTCAGCAGGGCTATCGCCATTACCGGTAAAAAAATTGACTTTTTCATATCATTATTCGGGATTTGTGGAGCCTCCTAAGGCACGGTAAAGTTGAATCAGATCTGTGAGCGCGGTAGCCAGGGCTTCCACGTTGGAGTTCGCGTTCTCAAGCCATGACAGCTGTGCGTTCATCACGTTGGTGAACGATGTAAGTCCCTCTTTGTACTGGCTGATGGAGAGGTCGAACGATTCGGCGCTTTGCTCGAGGGCCTGCCGGTTGTATTCTATCGACTTTACAGCCGCCTTATATGCCGTCATGGCGTTCTGCGCCTCCATCACGGCGTTCATCACCGTGTAGTTATATTGTTCGATGGCGCTCTGCATCTTGATCCTGGCATCGGCTACCGCGTATTTTCGGTAGAACCCCTCGAAGAGGATCCAGGAAAGGGTGGGAGCTATCTCATATTCCAGTGAGTTTTTACCGAAAAGGTCGCCGGCGCGGTGTGCCGAGGTACCTACGCTGCCGTTCAGGGAGAGGGATGGGAGATAATCTTTTTTCGCAATACCTACGGCGCGTGCGTTGATGTCGATCGTACGTTCGGCGGCGATGATGTCGGGACGTCTGCGGAGCAGGTCGGCCGGAACGCCTGCGCTGACAAGCTGGATGTACGGTGGCAGTTTACCGTTGTATCCCGTAAGAGGCGTTATCTCTTCCGGATAAGCGGCGACAAGCAGCGCTATGGCGTTAAGGGCGGCATCGCATTGCGCCTCGAGGACGGGGAGATCGGTCAGTGTGGAGTAGTACACGGTTTTGGCCTGCGCTACGTCGAGTTTCGACACCAGGCCGGCTTCGAAACGGGCTTCGGAGATTTCCATCACCCGTTTCTGGTAGGCGATGTGTTCGTTGGCGATGGCGAGCTGTAACCGGCCGAGAGGCCGATACGCGGATAATATGACGAGGAGGCCTCACCTACGGCCTGCCGGGCCGAAGCGATACGGTTCATGGCCGTACGGAGGTCGTAGTTGCGCTGCAGACCCATATCGATCAGGGAGTCCAGCACGTTGTCCTCGAAACTGCGCCACCATTCGCCTCCCGGCATGGCGGCAGTCTGGAAGAGGTCGTCGTCCTCAGCTGTAGTCCGGTCGCTCCATGCGGCCGGAAGCGACTGTTCGAGCCACCCGTTGTCGCGGGTGGTCGCAGTAGTGTTGCCCGCGCCGGCTGAGGTAACGGTCAAGGCCATCATAATCGCTATGAAAGAATCCTTTTTCATGATAAGGAGTTGAAACGTATTATGCCCGCGGAAGAGAGGATACATACTGTCTGCGGTGCGTTTTGTTTTTATGATTAACAAAATGTAAGCGGATTCTGTTAAGCGTATATTTCAGCGGTTATTTGCATGAATGTGATTAATTCACTATTTTTGTATCATGATGAAGAAAATATTTTTATCACTACTTATCGTGCTTACAATCAATCCGCGGGTATTGGCGGACGGTGGTGAGGATGTGGCTGCCGGAGCGGCCCTCGGGGGTATGACCGGTATTGTGGTCGGCGCGTTGATTCCTGGCACGGTCGGTGAATTCGTGCGTCACGGGGTCAAATACCGGCATACCGGGAACATCGCTCCGACACAGGCCGAGGCTTATCTTTCCGCTCCGATGGAATATCCCTTTACCAGGGATCTCACCATCCCGCATGCCATCTCGGCCGGTGGTGTGAACTACTATATCACCGGTATGGATGAAGGGTGTTTCAAGCAGACTGACATCTCCGGTGTCTCTATCGGCGACCTTGTGCGTACCATTCCGGTATCGGCTTTTCAGTATTGTGCGGAACTGAAGCATGTGGATTTTCACGGCGGTGTGAAGTTCATAGAGAACTCGGCATTCATGGGGTGCACCTCGCTTGATTCCATACGGCTTCCCGAATTGGTAAAATATATAGGTAATCATGCCTTCAACCAATGCATCCGTCTGCGCCGGATCAATATCCCTACGGCATGCAGTTATATCGGGGAATTTGCGTTCCACAACTGTTATGCACTCGAGGAAGTTACCTTCGGCGGTAACGGCCCCGAGTATTTGCCGCCATATTGTTTTCAGACATGCGAGAATCTGCGTGAGATTACGTTGCCGGGAGGTGTGCGTTACCTGTGCGACTGGTCGTTCAACAAATCCGGTATTGAGCGTATCACATGGGGTAAGGATCTGAAAGCGATAGGGAATGATGTTTTTCTACAGACGCCGCTCAAAGAAATTTTCAGCCATGCGGCGGTTCCACCGACTGTAGGGCGTAGTTTTACCTATGATATGTGCTCACGTATTGTTGTGCATGTTCCCCGAGGCTCGGGCGCGGCATATAAAGCGGATCCGTTCTGGAAAAATTTTCCGACGATCGTAGAGGATCTTTGACCCTCGCTGGATTCTCGGCCGGTTCGCCGTAAAACATGAGGTGTAGTTGATGGCCAAAAGGTATGCCGAAATTATTTTTGAATAATTAACGGCGCGAAATTTGGCCATGAACAGAATTTTTTATAACTTCGCACCTTGATAATTATCGCCCAAGAAGATGAGACAATTAAAGATATCGAAATCAATTACGAACCGTGAGAGCGCCTCGCTCGATAAATACCTGCAGGAAATTGGACGCGAGGAACTTATCACTGTTGAACAGGAGGTAGAGCTTGCCCAGAAGATTCGGGAAGGTGACCAGCGCGCCCTGGAGAAACTTACCAAGGCCAATCTTCGCTTCGTGGTTTCAGTGGCAAAGCAATACCAGAATCAAGGATTGTCGCTGCCTGACCTTATCAACGAGGGTAATCTGGGACTTATAAAGGCAGCCCAGAAATTCGACGAGACCCGCGGCTTTAAATTCATCTCCTATGCCGTGTGGTGGATCCGTCAGTCCATTCTTCAGGCTTTGGCCGAACAATCGCGCATTGTGCGTCTGCCTCTCAATCAGGTAGGTTCTCTCAATAAAATCAGCAAGGCTCTCTCCAAATTCGAGCAGGAGAACGAGCGCCGTCCGTCCCCTGAGGAGCTTGCCGAAAGCCTTGATGTGCCGGTAGAGAAGATCGCCGACACACTGAAAGTTTCAGGCCGTCACATATCGGTAGACGCTCCTTTTGTAGAGGGTGAGGATAACTCCCTGCTGGATGTGCTGACCAATGACGATTCCCCTATGGCCGATGCCACCCTTACTCAGGAATCGCTCTCCAAAGAGGTCGACCGTGCGCTCCGTCAACTCCACGAGCGCGAGCGCGAGATCCTGAAGATGTTCTTCGGTATCGGTTGTCAGGAGATGACGCTGGAGGAGATCGGCGCAAAATTCGACCTTACACGCGAGCGTGTACGCCAGATAAAAGAGAAGGCTATCCGCCGTCTCAAAGGGCAGAAATCCCGCCTGCTCAAGACTTATCTCGGTCAGTGATCGATAGCTGACAACAGGTAGAAAATATATTGATACAAGCCGCGCCGATCACTCGGACGCGGCTTGTGTCGTTTACGGCTT
>URZG01000010.1 GCA_900552325.1 uncultured Porphyromonadaceae bacterium
CAGGGTCCGGTATCGCCCATCTCCCAGAAGTTGTCGTGCTTGTTGCCGTTGATGATGTGGCTTGCGGGAAGATGTTTTTCCCAATAGGATGCAGCCTCGTCGTCGCGCTGCAGCCCTTCGTCGGGCGCACCCTCGAACACGGTGGCGTAGAGATGCGCGGGGTCAAGACCCAGCACGTCCACCAGGAATTCCCATGCCCAGTCGATGGCCTCTTTCTTGAAATAGTCGCCGAACGACCAGTTGCCGAGCATCTCGAACATGGTGTGGTGGTAGGTGTCGAGACCGACCTCCTCCAGATCGTTGTGCTTGCCGCTCACGCGCAGACACTTCTGTGAATCCGTGACGCGAGTCCACTTCGGCGCCTTGTTGCCAAGGATGATATCCTTGAATTGGTTCATGCCCGCGTTGGTGAACATCAGCGTGGGGTCATCTTTGATTACCATCGGAGCCGAGGGGACAATCTGGTGCCCTTTTCCGGCGAAGAACTGCTTGAACGATTCACGAATCTCTTTCGCGGTAAGCGGTTTGTTGCTCATATAGTGTCTGTTTTTTTATTTCAGCCTGGGTATATATTAATAAGGTGCGCCCGGAGGTGCGCCGGTAACATATACACGGAATTTCAACTTGCAAAATTACGAAAACTTTACTATTTTTGCAAAACCGATGGATTCCCTCAACAAGAAATACTATAAGATACGCGAGGTTTCGGAGCTTGTAGGAGTTCCGGCATCGACTTTGCGGTTCTGGGAGGGGCATTTTCCGGAGGTAGTGCCTATGCGTAACGACCGGGGTACCCGCTTCTACACCCCGCGCAATATCGAGAAGCTGCGCATGGTGAAGTATCTCGTAAAGGAGAAGGGGCTCAAGATCGAGGCCGCCCGCGAGCAGATGCGGGTCAACGCCGACGGTGTATCGCGTCGTTCCGATGCCGTGAAGCGTCTGAAACAGATCCGCTCACAGCTGCAACTGATGCTCGACGCACTCACAACAAGGTCCGTAAAAATCTGAAAACTACCGTGATGGCATCTAACCGCGACTCCGTGCTGTCAATCTGCAAAGGGATAGCCATAATCCTGATGGTCATCGGCCATGCCGAGGCTCCGGAGCTGATAACAAACTTCATTTACACGTTTCACATGCCGCTCTTCTTTATGGCGGCAGGTTATTTTTTCAGCCGCAGGTATCTATCAGATCCGTGGACTTTCATCGGCAAGCGGATACGCGGTCTGTACTTCCCTTTCCTGAAATGGAGCGTGGTGTTTCTGCTGCTCCACAATGTGTGGTTCCATTTCGGCATACTTAACGAGGATTACGGCAACTGGACCGGCGGTGTGACGCATCCCTACACGCTGAAAAGCGCCGTGACGCGTCTTGTGATGATGGTGACTTCGATGTCGGGCTACGACGAATTTATGGCCGGGGCCTTCTGGTTTTTCCGCGGACTGCTGGTGGCGAGCATCGTATTCCTGCTGCTTTACAAGCTGCTGGATTCGAGGACGCGCCTGACACAGACTGCTGCCGTAGGACTGATATGTGCGGGAATGGTGGCGTTTCTTGCGCTGAGGATACATTTCGGCATAAAACTCACCACGATCCCCAACGGCGGCTGGCGCGAGATATGGGGCGTTTTCTTCTTCGGAGCCGGAGTGTTGTTCCGCACATATAAAGACTATATCCGCCAGAACTGGTGGCTCACAGCAGGTTATGCATTGTTTTTAGCGTATGCCGCCACGCAGCACTTTTCGGGGATGAACAACGGTTGCCGTTACCGCGACCTGCTTACACTCCCACTAACGGGGCTGGCCGGTTTCCTGTTGGTACACCATATCTCCACGGTGATAGCCCGGCGTGATAATTTCCTGAGCCGCAGCCTGGTCTTCATCGGCGATACCACGCTGTATGTCTTCATCTTCCACATCATATCGTTCAAACTTGTAAGCCTGCTGAAAATATGGTGGTACGATCTTGATTTCGGCCAGATAGGTTGCCACATGGTGATACACTACAACCACACTGATTTCTTCTGGGTGCTTTATTCCGTGGCGGGCGTAGGCGTGCCGCTTGCCGGATTGGTGCTTTGCCGCCGCATCGGTTCATATATCCGCCGCATCGATATGCCTTGGCGTCTGCGTCGCGCCGCACGCGACTGAAAAAGTTTTTTTGGAGAATTGAGGTAAAAGAGTTAACTTTGCAATGCAAACAAGGGTCTAACCCTTGTCAATGTCTCCGTAGTTCAATGGATAGAATTTCGGATTCCGGTTCCGACGATTGGGGTTCGACTCCCCACGGGGATACAAAACAAGTCTCCGCAAAACGATGACCACCATCGCTTTGCGGAGACTTGTTTTATAATAATTGTCTGATAAAGATGGCTTTTATGGAAAAAGCGTGCGTCGCGGCCGGTGCCGGCTGCGACGCACGTATGGAAAACTGTGGTGAGATCAGTGGCGTTCGATGGTCTGGGTGCGGTCGGGGCCGACGGAGACTATGGAGATGGGGGTGGCAAGTTCTTTCTCGAGGAAGGCGATGTAGTCGGCGAACTCGCGGGGGAACTGCTCCTCGGCGGTGAGGGCGGTAAGGTCGGTTTTCCACCCGGGGAGGGTTACGTACTGCGGCTCTACCTTGACTTCGGCGGCATTGAAGGGGAACTGTGCGGTGGGTTTGCCGTCAACGAGGTATGAGGTGCAGACCTTGATTTCATCGAAGGTGTCGAGCACGTCCGACTTCATCATTATGAGGTTTGTGACTCCGTTGAGCATTATGGCATATTTCAGCGCCACGAGGTCCACCCATCCGCAGCGGCGTTCACGGCCGGTGACTGCGCCGTATTCGTGGCCTCGGTCGCGGATCTCTTTTCCGGTCTCGTCGAAAAGTTCGGTTGGGAAGGGGCCGGCTCCGACGCGGGTGCAGTAGGCCTTGAAGATGCCGTAGACGCGGCCGATGCGGTTGGGAGCAACGCCCAGACCTGTGCATGCGCCTGCGCAGACGGTGTTGGATGAGGTGACGAAGGGATATGAACCGAAATCCACATCGAGCATCGTGCCCTGGGCCCCCTCGCAGAGTACGGATTTCCCGGAGGCGAGAAGGTCGTTGATAAGATAATCGGAGTCCACGATCTCGAATTCCTTGATATATTCGAGGGCGTCGAACCAGGCTTTCTCCAGCTGTGCCAGCTGTTCGGCGTCGGGTTCGGCACCGAGCGATTTCAGGCGTGCGAGATGGAGATTGCGCGCGGCGGTGTATTTTTCATCGAAATTGTGCTCCAGATCACCTATGCGCAGACCGTTGCGGGCGGTCTTGTCGGTGTAGGTCGGGCCGATGCCCTTGCCTGTGGTGCCGATCTTGGCGCCTCCTTTGGCACGCTCGCTGGCGGCATCGAGCAGGCGGTGGGTCGGGAGAATAAGGTGGGCTTTACGCGATATTTTCAGCCTGTCTTTAAGGTCTGTACCCGAAGCCTCGAGCGCGCGGGCTTCTTCGGCGAAAAGCACCGGATCGAGAACCACGCCGTTACCGATGATGTTGGTCTGGCCCTGCTGGAAAATCCCCGAGGGGATGGAGCGGAGCACATACTTTTTGCCGTCGAACTCCAGAGTGTGGCCTGCGTTGGGACCACCTTGGAACCGGGCCACGGCATCGTAGCGCGGAGTAAGCACGTCGACTACTTTTCCTTTACCCTCGTCGCCCCACTGGAGCCCGAGCAATACGTCAACTTTCATGATTCTTGGAAAGTGAATTATGTATGATTGGTTAGTTGTTTCGGTTTGGATGGAGAGTGTGCGGGGCGTGTCTTGGCTGACTTGTCGAGGCGGCGGCGCTGTTCGCGGCGCAGACGTTTGAGGCAGCGGTAGCAGGTGCCGTAGACGTAGACCATGCAATAGGCCGGCTCGAAAGAGGAATAGTGGCGCCGGGTGATCTGCCTGAGAGAGAGGCTGCTGTCGGAAACTTCATTGACGCGTCCGCACGACGTGCATACCAGATGGTAGTGGCCTGCTGCCGAATCGGGCGCCACGCGCTCGTACTGTGCGGGCTGCTCGCCGCCGAAGCGGTGCATGCGCGCCAGGCCGGCCTCCACGAGAACCTTGAGTGTGGAGTAGACCGTGGAGAGGCTTACGTGATAGCCGTCCTTCTCCATTAGGTCACGCAGTTCGTCGGCATGGAAATGCCTGTCGTCGGAGAACAGCCGTTCGAGAACGGCAGCCCTTTCGGGGGTACGGCGCATCCCTTTCTCGCGCAGGTACTGCATGAGCTGTGCCTGTGCCGCGGGCAATATGTCCGGATCAGTTGCCAAGTTCGGAGAGGAATTTTATCCGCATCATGCGGATCTCTTCTTCGGAGTATTCGCTGCCGAGCTCCTTTATGGCCTCGGCCAGGGAGTCGGTATCGGCTTCCTTGAAATATTCGAATATATCTTCCTGATGATCCTCGTCGATCACTTCGTTGATAAAGTAGTCGATGTTGATCTTTGTGCCGGAATATACGATGGCCTCGATCTCGTCGAGCAGTTCGCCGAATTCCATGCATTTGGAGTTGGCCAGTTCGTCGAGGTCGATCTTGCGGTCGATGGCCTGGATTATGGAGATCTTGATGCGGCTCTTGTTGGCCACCGAGCGAACGCGCAGATCCTCGGGACGTTCGATCTCGTTGTCTTCCACATGGCGGCGTATCACGGCGATGAACTCTTCGCCGTAGCGTTTGGCCTTGCCGGCGCCCACACCGGTGATGTTCTGGAGCTCGTCCATGGTGATGGGGTAGGTGGTGGCCATCGCCTCCAGCGATGGATCCTGGAAGATCACGTAGGGGGGGAGGTTGTGCTTCTTTGCTACCTTACGGCGGAGATCCTTCAGGATGGAGTAGAGCTCGGGATCCACGGCGCATGCCGCGCCGCTTTTGAGCACCACTTCCTCCTCCTGCTCGGAGAAGTCGTTGTCCTCCACCACTTTGAATGATTTCGGACGGGAGAGGTATTTTTTCCCTTCGGGAGTGATGCGTATCAGGCCGAAATTCTCCACGTCGCGGTCCAGGTAGCCGGCTATGGTGGCCTGCCTGATTACGGCGTTGAGGAATTTGCGTTCCGTGCCCTGGGCGCAACCGAAAACCTCCAGTTCGTTGTGGCGGTAGGAGCGCACTTCATTGGTCTCGCGACCGAGCATCACGTCGATAATATGGTCAGCTTTGAATTTTTCTTTGAGGGCGGTCACAGTTTCCAGTACCGCGAGCAAATCTTCTTTAGCGTCCACTTGTTTCTTTGGATTTAAACAGTTATCACAGTTTCCACAGTTGTCTCCCTCAAACTCCTCGCCGAAGTAGTGAAGGAGGCTTTTCCGGCGGCACAACGACGATTCGGCATAGGCCGCCGTCTCGGCCAGCAGCTGTTTGCCGATCTCCTGCTCGATGACCGGTTTACCCTGCATGAACTTCTCGAGTTTACGCAGGTCTTTCGCCGAGTAGAAGGTGATGCACTGCCCTTCGCCTCCGTCGCGGCCGGCGCGCCCCGTCTCCTGATAGTAACCTTCAAGCGACTTGGGCATATCGTAGTGTATCACATAGCGCACATCGGGTTTGTCGATACCCATACCGAAGGCGATTGTGGCCACGATCACATCCACCTGCTCCAGCAGGAAAGCGTCCTGGTTGGCCGACCGTGTGGCCGAATCCATTCCGGCATGATAGGGGAGCACCTTGATGTTGTTGACTTTCAGCAGCTCGGTCAGTTCCTCCACCTTTTTGCGGCTCAGGCAGTAAATGATGCCCGATTTCCCTTCCTGGCCTTTGATGAAGCGGATGATGTCGCGGTCTACGTTGGCGGTCTTGGGACGGATCTCGTAGAAGAGGTTCGGACGGTTGAACGACGATTTGAACACCTTGGCCCCGGTCATGCCGAGGTTCTTCTGGATGTCGTGCTGCACCTTTGGCGTCGCCGTGGCGGTTAGCGCTATCACGGGACGCTCACAGATCTCACTGATTATAGGGCGTATACGGCGGTATTCCGGCCTGAAGTCATGGCCCCATTCCGATATGCAGTGCGCCTCGTCGACAGCGTAGAACGAAATGGAAACTGTCTTTAGAAATTCAATATTCTCTTCTTTAGTCAGTGACTCCGGCGCTACGTAAAGCAGTTTTGTCTTGCCGGCGGTGACGTCGGCCTTAACCTGGTCGATGGCCGCGCGGTTGAGCGACGAGTTGAGGAAATGTGCCACTCCGTCGTCGGCCGAGAAGCTGCGCATGGCGTCCACCTGGTTTTTCATCAGGGCAATCAGCGGGGAGATCACCACCGCGGTGCCTTCGCTGATGAGGGCCGGGAGCTGGTAGCAGAGCGATTTTCCGCCGCCGGTAGGCATGAGTACGAACACGTCGTTCCCTTCCAGCAGAGAAAGCATTATCTCTTCCTGGTTGCCTTTAAAATTGTCGAAGCCGAAATTTTCCTTTAACGCTTCGGTCAATTGCTGCTTGGTAGTCATGGAGTCAAATAAGGATTTACGTGTGGGGATGAGAGGATCAGGATTGAGAGTTTAGCTCGTAGTGCGATTGCTCGAGCTTGGTGCGGACATAGTCGGCGGTGACGGCGAAATCTTTGTCGGCACTGGAGGGGATGTCGAACATGGCGTCAATCATCACCGTTTCCACTATCGCCCGGAGTCCGCGGGCTCCGAGCTTGTATTCTATGGCTTTATCCACAATGGTGTCGAGGGCCTCGGGAGTGAACGTCAGTTTCACGCCGTCCATGGCGAAAAGTTTCTCGTACTGGCGGGTGATGGCGTTCTTCGGCTCGGTGAGCACGCGGCGCAGTGCGTCGCGGTCAAGGGGCTCGAGATGGGTCAGGATCGGAAGACGGCCGATAATCTCGGGGATAAGTCCGAACGACTTGAGGTCCTGCGGGGCCACATAGTTGAGGTAAGAGTCGGCGTTGATGCGGCGGCGGGCGGCGTCGGTGCCGTAACCCACGGTGTGGGTGTTGAGGCGCTGGGCTATCTTGCGCTCGATGCCGTCGAAAGCGCCGCCGCAGATGAAGAGGATGTTCTTGGTATCCACGGCGATCATGCGCTGCTCGGGGTGTTTGCGTCCCCCTTGTGGCGGTACGTTCACCACCGATCCCTCCAGGAGTTTGAGAAGGCCCTGCTGCACCCCTTCGCCGGAGACGTCGCGTGTTATCGAGGGATTGTCGCCTTTGCGGGCAATCTTGTCTATCTCGTCGATGAACACAATGCCTTTCTGGGCTTTCTCCACGTCGTAGTCGGCTACCTGGAGCAGACGTGTGAGCAGGCTCTCTATATCCTCGCCCACATAGCCGGCCTGGGTGAGCACCGTGGCATCCACGATGGTGAACGGCACTTTCAGCAGGCGTGCTATCGTCTTGGCCAGGAGGGTTTTGCCGGTGCCGGTTGGCCCTACGAGAACGATGTTGGACTTCTCGATATCCACATCGTCGTCCTGCGGTTGCTGCAGGCGTTTGTAGTGATTGTAGACGGCAACGGAGAGATACCGTTTAGCCGAATCCTGTCCGATCACGTACTGGTCGAGATATTCTTTTATCTCGCGCGGTTTGGGGATGGATTCAAGTTCGGGAAGAGTGTCGTCGGGCTTTTTGTGCGACCCGGTGCCTCCTCCGCGGTATTCCTGCAGGATGTCGTGGATTGAGTCGGCGCAGTCCGAGCAGAGATACACCCCCGGCGATATCGCCGAAGGGATCAGTACCTCGGTCTCGGTGGCTTTGCGTCCGCAGAAGGCGCAGGATTCTATTTTTTTCTTGGTCATTTATAAGTAACTGTTCAAAGTTCTTTTCTATTCACCGGTCAGGTTGTTCCGATGTGTTTTCGGGCACACATCGGAATAAATTCACCGGTTACTTACACAGCTTCTTATTTCTGTTTTACGAGTACGTTGTCGATCATGCCGTAGGCCTTGGCCTCTTCGGCGGTCATCCAGTAGTCGCGGTCGGAGTCGGCCTCTACTTTTTCGATGGGCTGACCGGAGTGGTTGGCGATGATCTGGTAGAGCTCATGCTTGAGTTTGAGGATCTCGCGGGCGGTGATCTCGATATCCGACGCCTGACCCTGCGCGCCGCCCATGGGCTGGTGGATCATCACGCGTGAATGGGGGAGGGCGAAGCGTTTGCCGGCGGTGCCGCTCACAAGGAGCACGGCGGCCATCGATGCGGCCATACCTGTGCAGATGGTGGAGACGTCGCTCTGGATATACTGCATGGTGTCATATATTCCCAGTCCGGCATAGACCGAACCGCCGGGGGAGTTGATATAGATGGAGATATCCTTGCCGGGGTCGGCTGAGTCGAGGTAGAGGAGCTGAGCCTGCACCACGTTGGCCGAGTAGTCGTTGACGTCGGTGCCGAGGAAGATGATGCGGTCCATCATCAGGCGCGAGAATACATCCATCTGCGCCACGTTGAGCTGGCGCTCCTCGATGATTGTGGGGGAAATATAGCTTGAAGTGATCTTGCTGTTAGCCTGTGATGTGAACTGGTCGAGGGCGAGCCCGTTCATTCCCAGATGTTTCACAGCGTAATTGCGGAAATCGTTGTTCATTTTTACGGTTGTTTGAGAGGTTGACTGACCGGAATAGCGGGCTGTCGCCCCTGTTCCGGAAGAGATGTATGTTTTATAACACACAAAACACATTCAAAGATACAACTTTTTTGCCGTTCGTGCGTAATTTTTGGACAAAAAAATATCGTCTCACCCCTACAAATGGTCCGGAAGGGGTGAGACGAATGGTTTATACGGTGTTACCCGCGTGGCGCGCGCTGTTATTCGGCGCCTTTGGGGTTGGCGAGTTTCTTGAACTCGTCAAGGCTTACGGTCTTTTCGTCGAGGGTCACGAGGACCTTGATGACGTTGAAGAGCTTGCGGTTGGCAACGTCCTCGCGGATGCGGCGGCCATAGTCCTTGTTCTCCAGGATGCGCTTGGCGTAGGAGGTGAGGGTCTCGTCGTCCATGTTGGTCATGCCGTACTGGGCGAACTGCTGGAAAGCGAGGCCTTTGGCGAAGTTGAGCACATCCTCTTCGGTAACCTTGATCTCCTGCTTGCGGGCGATGGTGCCCTGGATGAGCTCCCACTTGATGCCGGGAACCATCTTCTCGTACTCGGTCTCAACGTTCTCCTCGGTGAGGCCTTCGTTGCGGGCCACGAGCCATTTCTTGAGGACGCCGGAGGGGAGGTCGAAGCCGCCGAACTTCTTCACGAGCTCATCCTGCACGTCGCGGTTGAACATCATGTCGGAGTTGGGCTGGAGCTGGCCGGCGATCATCTTGCGGAGTTCGGCGAAATAGGTCTCTTCGTCGGTAACGGTTGATCCGGCGAACACTTCCTTATAGAAGTCTTCGTTGTGCTCGGCGGGTTTCACCACGATGATTTCGGAGATGGCCATCTCGAAGTTGTCGTGGAGGTCGGCCACTTTCTCCTTGTCGGTGTGGAGCATGGATGCAAGTTCGGCGGGGTTGCCGTTGCAGGTATCCCAGGGGTTGAACACCACTTTGTCGCCTACTTTCTTGCCTTCGAATTTAGCGGCCTCGGTCTCGCCCTTGAAGAACATGGGAGCCACGATGCCGTCTACAACCTGGATGGCGTCCTCGTCGGAGCGTACGTTGCCTTCGGCGTCGAGCTGCATGATGGCGCCTTTTACCAGGGCTTTCCCTTCCACGGTCTCGCCGGGCACCTGTGCGCCGAAGCGTTCGCGGAGGGCTGTATCCTGCTGGTCAACCATCTCCTGGCTTACCTCGATGTTGTAGTAGGGCACGTGCATATCCTTGTTGAGCTCTATGTTCACCTCGGGGGCGAGAGCCACTTCGTAAGCGAAGTTGTAATCCTTGTCGTCGAGGTTGATCTCCTCCACTTTCACGGGGAGGGGTTCGCCGAGGATATCCACTTTGTTCTCGCGGAGATAGTTGATCACGGCGTTGAACACCTCTTCGTTGAGCACGTGGCTCTTCACCTCTTTGCCGAAACGGCGGCGGAGCTGCTCGAGCGATATGTGGCCGGGGCGGAAGCCGGGAATCTGGCGGGTGCGGCCTATTTCTTTGAGTTCTTTGTTTACTTTGGGCAGGTAGTCGTTTTCAGCTACCTCAACTTTGATAAGTCCTTCGAGTCCGGAGGTCTTTTCGAGAGTTACTTGCATGATAGGATGATGCGTTATGTGTAAAGTTTTTAATTGCTGGAAATCAGGGGCGCGCCGCAACGTCGTGCGGCGTTTCTCGAGGTGTGAACGGCACAAGGGAAAGGAGCCCGCACCTCGTCATGGGCGCGAAGCATGCCATTTCACGATGCAAAATTAACTCAATAAATCGTTATTCGCAATTAAATCAGTGCATTTTTTTGGATAAGGAGCCGAGAGAGCTGACCGCGTATTACAGGTACGGGTTGCAGTCGCATGCCGAATGGGTCTCGGCGAGATATTTGATGAGGGCGTCGTTGGCACACATTATATCCTCCAGGAAACGGCCGTATTGCTCGAAATCCTCGATCTGACGGCGCGCCACACCCGATTCCATGGCGGCGCGGGCGATGGCCGGGGTCACTGAAGTGAGGAGGCGTTTGTCGAACGGTTTGGGGAGGATGTATTCGCGCCCGAATTTCAGGTTCTTGTCGCCATAGGCTTCGGCCATCTCGTCAGGCACCGGTTCGTGGGCAAGGGCGGCGATTGCGGTGGCGGCGGCCACTTTCATCTCCTCGTTTATCGTGGTGGCGCGGCAGTCGAGAGCGGCGCGGAAGATGTAGGGGAAGCCCAGCACGTTGTTGATCTGGTTGGGATAGTCCGAGCGGCCTGTGGCGCAGATGATGTCGGGGCGCGCAGCCATTGCTTTCTCGTAAGAGATCTCGGGGTTGGGATTGGCCAGGGCGAACACGATGGGGCGTGGAGCCATGGTGCGTATCATTTCGGGAGTGAGCACATCGGCCACGGAGAGACCCAGAAACACGTCGGCACCCTTGACGGCATCGGCGAGGGTGGTGATGTCGGTACGTTCCGTAACGAATTTCTCCTTGTACGGGTTGAGATCCTTGCGTGCGGTGGATACCACCCCCTTGGAGTCGCACATCACTATGTTGCTGCGGCGCATTCCCAGGGCGCGGTAGAGATTGGTGCATGCCATTGCTGCGGCGCCGGCGCCGTTGACCACCATTTTGACGTCGCGGATATTCTTCCCCTGGATTTCCAGGGCATTGATGAGTCCTGCGGCGGAGATTATGGCTGTGCCGTGCTGGTCGTCGTGCATGATGGGGATATTACATTCGCGTCGCAGGGCGCTCTCGATCTCGAAGCACTCCGGAGCCTTTATATCCTCCAGATTGATTCCTCCGAAAGTGGGGGCGAGCGATTTCACTATGTCGATGAAGCGCCGCGGTTCCTTCTCGTCGATTTCTATATCGAAGGCGTCCAGGCCCGCGAAGATCTTGAAGAGAAGCGCTTTGCCTTCCATTACAGGCTTTGAGGCGCGGGCGCCGATGTTGCCGAGGCCGAGTACAGCGGTGCCGTTTGAGATCACGGCCACAAGATTGCCGCGGTTGGTATAGTCGTAACTTTTTATGGGGTCGTCCTTGATCTCGAGACAAGGGTAGGCTACCCCCGGCGAATAGGCCAGGGCGAGATCATGCGGTGTTCCGTAAGGTTTGGTGGGGACAACTTCGATTTTCCCCGGTTGAGGCAGGCGGTGATATCTCAGGGCCTCCTCCTTTAAATTATCGTTAGCCATAAATGTAGTAAGTCTCTTGAAATATTAACGGCAAAAAACGGCCGTGGTTATAAAGGAGGAGGATAAAATTTAGTTAAAATAGTTTAAATAACGGTGCGCCAGCCTTTTTAATCAGCACCTACTGCGTAAATTTGCATTTCAATCAAAACACAACTTACGTTGGCAAAAATCATAGAATATAATGACGTGGAAGTGCTCCGCAAGGAACTTGTGGTGCTCAAACACGTGTCGTTCTCCCTTGAGGAAGGGGAGTTCGCTTACCTTATAGGGCGTGTCGGCTCGGGCAAATCGAGCCTGATGAAGTCGATGTACGCCGAGATCCCCCTTTTCAGCGGGCAGGCGAATGTGCTGGGCCGCGAGCTGATAGGTATCCGCCGCAAGGAGATACCGCTACTGCGGCGCGAGATCGGCATCGTCTTCCAGGACTTCCAGCTGCTCACCGACCGCACCGTGCAGCAGAACCTTGAGTTCGTGCTCAACGCCACAGGGTGGCGCGACAAGACCGACAAGGAGAACCGCATCGAGGCATGTCTGCGACAGGTGGGGATGGAAAACAAGTCCTACAAGCTGCCGCACGAGCTCTCAGGCGGCGAGCAGCAGCGAGTGGTGATAGCCCGTGCGCTCCTCAACAAGCCCCGGCTTATCCTGGCCGACGAACCGACGGGCAATCTCGACCCTGAGACGGGCCAGCAGATTTTCGAACTTCTGCGCAGGTGCTCCGAGGAGGGCACCGCCGTGCTGATGGCCACCCATAACCTGAGCCTTGTAGAGCAATATCCGGCGCGCACGCTTCGCTGTGAGGCCAAGGCACTCTATTCCTCAAATTAATTTTATTCTTAGGATGAAAGTTATGAAATTTGGCGGCACCTCCGTAGGTTCCGCCGAAAGGATAAAGGATGTGGCCGGCCTCATTACCGGACGCGGCCAGAATATAGTGGTGCTTTCGGCGATGTCAGGCACCACAAACACCCTGGTGGAGATAGCCGGCTATCTTTACCACCGCAACGTGAACGGCGCCAAGGAGATAATCAACTCCCTCGAAAAGAAATACATGCGCACGATCTCGCTACTGTTCACCGGAGTGGATTACCGCATGGAAGCCGATGAGGAGATACGCGGCATATTCTCGCACCTGCGCGCGCTGTGCCGCGAAAGTTTCTGCGAGGATGACGAAAAGGAGATCCTGGCCCAGGGGGAGATGATGTCGACAACCCTGATGTACCTCTATCTGCAGCAGCAGGGGATAAACGCCGGATTCCTGCCGGCGCTTGACTTCATGCGTACCAACGAGAACTGCGAGGCCGACAGCGAGTATATCCGTGAGCACCTCGAAGACCTTCTTGCGGAAAATCCAGGAGCCGACCTCTATATCACCCAGGGTTATATCTGCCGCAACCACGAGGGGAAAGTCGACAACCTGCAGCGCGGCGGCTCCGACCTCACGGCATCGCTCATCGGCGCCGCTGTGGATGCCTCGGAGATAGAGATCTGGACCGATATCGACGGCATGCACAACAACGACCCGCGTTATGTGGAGGGTACGAGCCCGGTGGCCGAGCTGCATTTCGACGAGGCCGCGGAGCTTGCCTACTTCGGGGCCAAGATCCTGCACCCGGCATGTGTGCTCCCCGCAAAGGTCAACAATATCCCCGTGCGGCTTCTCAATACTATGGAGCCGCAGGCGCGCGGAACACTGATCCACAACACCGACCGCTCCTGTGCCATCAAGGCCGTGGCGGCCAAGGACGGTATCACGGCGATTAAAATCAAGTCGTCGCGCATGCTGCTGGCCTCGGTGTTCATGCACCGCGTATTCGAGATTTTCGACAACTACCGCAAGCCCATCGACATGATCTCCACATCGGAGGTCAGTGTGACAGTGACGGTGGATTCCCCTCTGAAACTCGAACATATCCTGGAGGATCTAAAGGAACTCGGCACGGTCAAGGTCGACTGCGACATGTGTATTATATGCGTGGTGGGAGACCTGCACTGGCGCAACCGCGGATTCGAGGCCGCGGCGCTTGACGCGCTTGCCGACATACCGGTGCGCATGGTGAGCTACGGAGGATCCGACCGCAATATCTCATTCCTTGTGTCAGCCGACGACAAGGTGGCCGCACTTCGCGCGCTTCAGGCGCGCCTTTTCCCTACGTCTGCGCACCAGGAAGGCCAGTAATTCCCGGCCGGCTGAGGTTCAGATTTCGCGGAATAGGGCTTTATATTCTTTCTCGCTGCCTGACAGCACGAATACATCCCCGGGAGCCACGCGCTCGCCGGGGTTGTCTGTATATTCTAGAACCTTTTCGCACGGACGTCTGAGACCGAGAATGTTGGTTTCCTCCACCGGCCGTATTACCGCTATCAGTCTCAGTCCATGAAGAGAGTCAGGCACATCAGTGTATTTCATCTGGTAGAAATATTCGGGTGCGTGGCACTTTACGATGTACGACGAGGCGTCAAGCCGCATCGTCTCCACTCTTGACCCCCATTCCAGTTCGTTGACAAGGTCATGGGCGGCGCGCTGTTCGGGACGGAGTATGCGCTCCACTTCCATTCCGTTGAGAATCGATTCGTGCAGTTCGTCGATGGCGCGCGCGAATATGCGGCGCACTCCGAGGCGTCGCAGCTGCGCCACGGTCTTGACACTGGCGCCGAAGTTCTCGCCTATCGCCACTATCACCAGATCCACGTTTTTAAGAGGCAGTACGGCCAGGGCCGCGGGATCGGTGGAGTCGATGGTATATGCGGTGGCGATGTAATCCTTCACCGCTTCCACATTGGTGGAGCGTACGTCGGCGCCGATCACCTCGTTGCCGAGGTCGGTGAGGTCGCGCGCCAGGTTGGTGCCGTAGATTCCGAGGCCGATTATGAGGTAACGCATATCAGTATAGTTTTCAGTTGATTATAATATTGTCGGAGGGGTATTTCACCGGAGGCTCGGAGCGCGAACCCGCTATGCCGGCGAGTACCGACAGCAGCCCTACGCGCCCCAGAAACATCGCCAGACAAAGCACTATCTTCGAGCCGGCTGACAGAAGTGGCGTGACACCCAGCGAGGTTCCGACGGTGAATAGTCCGGATGCCGCTTCATAAAGAAGCGCCTTTACGCTCAGCCCCGGGTCAAGAAGCACCAGCAGCGACGACACGATAAGGTAGGCGATGACGGAAAGCCCGATCACGGCATGGGCCGTGCGCAGCGAACCGGTGTCGATCGTGCGGTTGAAAGCCGTGACCTGCCTGCGCCCCAGCACGGCGGCTTTGAGATTGAGCAGCATGGTGGCGAATGTGTTCACTTTTATACCGCCGGCGGTTGACTGTGAGCCGCCGCCGATCCACATCAGGAACACGAACATTATCAGCGTGACGTTCATCATCCCGGCGGGATTCACCGAAGAGAATCCCGAGGAACGTGGCACGAATGAATTGAAAACCGACTGCACGATTTTATCATAGAGGCTCATGCCGGCCAATGTGTTGTTGTATTCGAATACGAAGAATAGGGCTGAACTCAGGGCGATGATCCACACCGAGGTGACCAGCACGATCTTGGTGTTGAAGTCAAGCAGATGGGCCTTGCGGCGTCTGAGAGGGAGACCACGCATACAATGCCAGGCGCGCGTTATGCGGCGTCTGGCCGCTTGCTGGAAGTTCATGAGGATGGGGAATCCTATCCCTCCGGCGAATATCAGGAGCGACGCGATGATGTAGACGCTCTGGTCGGAGTGCAGCAGCAGCGGATTTGACAGTCCACCCTCGAGATTGGAGAATCCGGCGTTGCAGAATGCCGACATGGCGTGGAAGACGGCGAAGATCACTTCGTCGCGCACATCCATCCCCAGGGTGCCGTGTACGGCGAAAAAGATCGCTGCCGCCCCGATAAGCTCGATTATCAGGGTGAACGACAGGATGTAGAGCAGGGTTGGTAGAAGGGAGGATATGCTCTTGGAGTAAATCATATCCTTTACCATCAGCTGTGAATAGATGGAGGTGCTTCCGCTGAAGTAAAGGGCGAAGAAGCAAGTGAAGGTCATTATGCCCAGGGCGCCTGTCTGGATCAGCAGGGCAAGTATCAGCAATCCCTGAGGGGTGAAGGTCTGCGACAGCTCTACGGGGCACAGGCCGGTGATGCTCACCGCCGAGGTGGCTATGAAAAGGGAGTCGATGTAGCTCAGCCGCACCAATGTACACCGGGGCATCATAAGAAGGAGTGAGCCGATGAATATCAGTATGAGGAAACTCGACGCCATTATCAGCGAGGGGTTGGTATGGCGCGAGAGGAGTTTCATAACCCCCGATGAAATAACCATCACGGAATATACCGAGAGTATGGCGAAGATGAATTTGCGGGAGTACAATATATGTTCCAGCAGGGGGATCCAGGGATGCTCCGGACGGGGATAGATCAGCGGCAGCAGGGTGACCAGCACCGAAATGTCGACAATCCACTTTATCATGCGGTTCTGTCGCAGCGTGTTGCGCAGGTTAAGCGTCAGCGAGTATATCACATTGACGAGGAACACTATCCTTGCGGCACGCACCGTGCGCAAAAGCCCTTTCCACTCGCCGGTGGAGTGGTCGAAGCCGAAGTACACGATGATTCCGGCCACGCACAGCAGGGCGGCCAGAAATGTGATGATTCCGAGAATATCCCCTCCGCGCTTTATCATGAAGGTAAAACGGGAGGTGAACCGCATGTAGTTGTGGCTTGCGATGAGCCACCTGCGGCGCAGTTTATTTCGGAAATCGTTCATGCGAGGGAGTCACGCTCTTGCAGTCCGTGTTTCGGATCCGGAGTGCGGAGTGCTCAGTTAGAACCCGTGCGGAGGGGTGTAAGTTCAAATCCGGCGTTCAGGCCTTCGTACTGGTTGAGAAGAGAGGAAACCGCCTGCAGCGACTGCTGGCCGGAGACGCGCGCTACGGTATCCACTACTTTTATGAATTTGGAAATGTCGAAGGTGATGGTTACGTTTCCGGCTGCCTTTTCCACATGGGCGTTCATGTTGCCGACAGGAATTTTTCCGAGGGCGGTGAACTTGAAAGTGAAGTCGCCCGGCTGTTTCTCGTCGGTCAGCGCGTAGGTGCCTTTGAGGGTGGCTTTGGGGAGACGGAACTCAAAAGTGCCGTCGTCGTTGAACGTGGCCTGGAGTTTGTCGATGCCTACTTTGTTATAATATGGCGTGAGTTTCTCGATGATCACCGACGAAGCTGCGGCACCACCGGCTTTCTGCAGGAAATTATCGCTTTGAAATGCTATCGAGGGTTGTGAATAACGCCAGGAACCAACGAGGTCGGCGGTAGTGACGTTGCTCGAGGAGATCAGTCCGGAGATTACGTTGCCGATTTGTCCCAGTCCGGAGAGCACGCCTCCGGCTCCGTTTCCTTCAGAGGAGGATGAGCCGCCGGTAAGGCCGCCGAGGAGACCTCCGAGCGCCGAGCCGAGTCCCTGTTGGCCGGTAGCTGGTTGTGTATTGTTTTGTGAGGCGTTCTGATTCTGGTTGCCCTGCTGCTGGCCGGAGAGCCGGGAGGCTCCGTCGGTGTCGTTGTTTTCGGTCTGAGTCTGGTTCTGCTGCGCCTGTCGCTCCTTGGCGGCGTTGGCTGCCTGCTGCAGAAGTTCCTTGATGTCCGGAGTGTTGGCTGCATTGCACAGCGAGAGGCCCAGCACTGCGGCTATGGCGATAAAAATTGTTCTCATAGTTTTTTGTTATTGATCATTTCATTGCTGAAAATGCAAAGTTAACAAAATAGGAGAAAAAATATGCTTGGGGTGGATGTTAAAAACTTTAACACTCGTATATTTTCATGACTCGTTAAAAAGCGCTAACTTTACCAAAATTTTATAAACCAACCGACTCGTCATGGGGAGAAGCCGCTCCCCGGTTTAGATACAATGATAAGGAAATTATTTGCGATTCTTGTTGTCGCGTTAGCCTGGGCCGCGCCCGGAGCTTCCGCACAGGTGGAATTCAAGCGAGGGCTCGAGCAGGTGAGTTTCATACCCAAGGGGCAATGGATCACCGGGGTGAGCGTGAGTTTCTCCCAGTCGAACCAGGATAATTATCAGTTTCTGATCGTAGAGAATATGAATGGCGACGCCTTTACTTTCAAGGTGAGCCCGATGTTGATGTACGCCTTCCACAAGGATATGGCCATAGGCGGAAAATTCGCCTATACCCGTACGCGTACGCGCCTTAATTCGGCCGATGTGGTGCTGGGGGGCGACAACAACTTCAACGTAGACAATCTTTACTCTATCTCCCAGAACTATTCGGCGATGGCCGCTTACCGCAACTATTTCAGCCTGGGGCGCTCGCGCCGGTTCGGCTTTTTCAATGAGGTTCAGTTACAGGTCGGAGGTGGCGAGTCGAAGATCATCAACGGCTCGGGCGATGACCTCACCGGTACTTTCGAGCGCAACTGGAACCTGAACGTCGGGCTTGCGCCGGGCATGATAATGTTTCTCAACAACTATTCCGCAATAGAGGTCAATGTGGGGGTGCTCGGGTTCAATTATACCCATACCAAAGCCACTACCGACCAGGTCTACGTGGCCAAGCGCGAAAGCAAGCAGGCCAACTTCAAGATCAATCTTTTCTCGATAACCTTCGGCGTGGCTTTCTATCTGTAAAAATCCCCATTCAACCAATAGATTATGAAAAAAACAGCGATAGCTTTCATAATGTGCATCCTGGCGGCTGCGGCCGGCTTTGATGCCTGCGGTGCTGGGGATATAGCCTCGCACCTGCCGGTATTCAAGTCGATGGCGAACTCCGAAAAGATACCCCTCGACACCACTCTTTTTAATAATCCGGCCCTTAACGAGACGGTGCTTGTGGGCAACGATACCGTGCCGGTGATTCTGCCTCAGAAAAACTACGGGCGCTACGACCGCGGACTGTTCAATTACCTTTTCGTGCCGAAAGGGCAGTGGTCGTTCGGGCTGATGGCCTCCTACGGCGAGTTCAGCACCGATGACTATCAGATACTGTCGATGCTCAAGAATCTCGATCTGAAGGTGAAAGCCTACTCCCTGCAGCCCTCGATTTTCTATTTCTTCGACAATAACGAGGCGGTGGGTCTGAAGTTCAACTATACGCGCATGAACCTCGATCTCCCCTCGCTGATGGTGGATATTGATTCGGATATCAATTTCAACCTTGCCGATATATCCTATTATTCATCAAGTTACAGCGCCTCGGTGGTCTACCGCAATTATGTGGGTCTGGGACGCGAGCGCCGTTTCGGTGTGTTCAACGATGTGGATCTCACTTTCGGTACCGGTTCCTCCCGTTTCAAGCGATATTACGGAGGGGAGCTGCGCGACACACGCACGAACTCCACAGTGGCGTCGCTCAACTTTTCGCCCGGTATTTGCGTGTTCATCATGGACTATGTGAGCTTCAATGTGTCGTTCGGTGTTTTCGGTATAAAGCTTCATAAGGAGAAACAGATCACCGACGGTGTGGAGGAGGGCTCGCGTTTCTCGTCGGGCGCCAACTTCAGGTTCAATATTTTCAATATCAATTTCGGCATGGCCGTATATATCTGACAATGAAAGAATCACGTCAACGAAATAAATCCGGGCGCACACCCCTGGCAACCTCGCCGGTGATGCTCCTCGTTGCCGCCGCTATGGCAGCACTTGGGTTGTGGCTGATGACGGGGTGCATAGAGAACAATATCCCTTATCCGCGTATCAAGGCCAATTTTACGGAGTTCGAGGCGGAAGGACTCACCGGGCCTGCCGAAATCGACTCCACAGCCCGTATAGTGACCCTTACCCTGGACGAGACCACCGACATGCGCGCCGTCAATGTCACCTCCTACAAGCTGACCCCAGGCGCTTCCATTGTGAGCGGTGATATTGACCATCCTCTTGATCTTACAAAACCATATATCACCACATTGCGCATATATCAGGACTACGACTGGGTGATACGCGCCAACCAGCCTATCGAGCGGTATTTCACAGTCGACGGCCAGATCGGCGAGACGGTAATCGACCCTGTGGCATGCCGTGTAGTGGTTACCGTTCCGCAGAATCCGGGCGCCAAGGCCGTGAAGGTGCTCACGCAGAAACTCGGACCGGAGGGAGCGACGGAGTCGCCTAACCTCGCCGGAACTACCGTGAATATGACCGAACCGGTGATTGTGGAAGTGGAGGCTTTCGGGGAGACCCGTAACTGGGAGATATATTGCCGCGAGTCTATGGTGAATGTGTCGACCACAAATGTCGATGCCTGGACTCAGGTGGCATGGGTGTACGGCGCTGCCATCGAGGGGCGTGACAACGGCGTGGAATACCGCACTGCCGGCAGCGACCAGTGGATCAAAGCTCCCGCTGACTGGGTGACACACACAGGTTCAGCTTTCTATGCGCGTCTGATCAACCTG
>URZG01000011.1 GCA_900552325.1 uncultured Porphyromonadaceae bacterium
CATCATACCCACCATCGGGAGGAAGATACGCACACCGGCGCCTGCCGAGCGTTTGAGCGAGAAGGGGTTGAAGTCTTTCACGCGGGTCCAGGCGTTACCACCCTCCACGAAGGCGAGGCCGTAGATCGTGGTCGAAGGCTGGAGCATGAAGGGGAAGTGGAGCTCCACGCCGAAGCGGGTGTAGGCGTAACCTTCCTTACTCCACGGGGTGAGCGAGCCGTTCTCGTAACCGCGCAGGGCAATGGTCTCGGTAGCGTAAGTATAGGAACCCGACATGCCGTCGCCGCCCACGTAGAAGGTCTCGAACGGAGAGCGCAGCCATTTGTTGTAGCTGCCGAGAAGACCGATGTCGGCGCGGGTCATCAGCACCAGGGTCCACTTGCCGTTGGGATCGGTGAGCGGGGTATAGGTACGCGATTTGAAGCGGAGTTTCCAGTATTCGATCCATTTGTAGAGTTCCTTCTTGGAGGCCACGGTGTTCTCTTTGGAGAGCTTCTCCCAGTTCTTGCCGGGGGAGAAGAGCGAGGCGGGGGGTGTGAGCTGCAGGTTGAGCGAGAATGTGGAGCCGCGGCGTGTGTAGAGGGGGTTGTCGATGGAGTTGCGCGCCAGGGTGAGGCCGAGCACGAGGGCGTTCGACGTACCGTTGTTCATATAGTAGAGGTATTCCCAGTTCTTGAGGTAATACCAGTTGTAGCTCAGTTCGGTGGTGAAAGTGAAATAGTCGTCGGGCCAGTTGAGCTGCTTGCCGAAACCTACGGTCACGCCGGCCATCTGGAGCACCTTGTTGGGGTCGTAGGCGTTCTCGATGGAGTTCTGATAGTAGTCGTTGTAGCTGTTGCCGTACCCGTAGTTATATCCGTAGCCTCCGTAGCCGCTGTAAAGGTAGGGGTTGGACCAGTTGGAGTTATAGTAGGAGGAGTTCACACCGGTCTGGCGCGAGTAGTAGGCCGACACGGAGAGGGAGTTGGGGCGCTTGCCGCCGAACCAGGGGTCGAGGAAGGAGATGGAGTACATCTGATAGTAGCGGGCGTTGGTCTGCGCCGAGATGGTGAAGGTCTGACCCTCGCCCTGGGGAATCAGCCCCTTGAACGACGATGGATTGAAGAGGTTCTTGATCGAGAAGTTGGTGAATTTCAGCGCCAGCTTGCCGATGATACCCGTCTGGCCCCAGCCGAGCGAGAACTCTATCTGGTCGTTGGCCTTGGATTCGAGATTGAAGGCGATGTCGACCGTACCGTTCTCTTCGTTGGGCTGCACGTCAGGCACCATGTTTTCGGGGTTGAAATGGCCGGTCTGGGCTATCTCGCGGAGGGAGCGCATAAGGTCCTGCTTTGAGAAGAGTTCGCCGGGCTTCACGCGGAGATCGCGGCGCACCACCTTTTCGTAGAGGCGGTCGTTACCGGTGATGGTCACCTTGTTCACGCGGGCCTGCGGGCCCTCCATCATGCGGAGCTCCAGGTCGATGGAATCGCCGTGGATGTTCTTTTCGATGGGTACGACATTGAAGAAGAGGTAACCTTTGTCCATATAGGCCGATGACACCGCGTCCTCGTCCTGAGTCAGACGCTTGTCAAGGTGCTTCTGGTTGTACACATCGCCGGGCTTCATGTCGAGGAGATAGTTGAGCTGGTCGGTGTTGTAGAGGGTGTTTCCCACCCAGGTGATGTCGGAGAGGTAGTATTTGTTGCCCTCCTCGAGGTCGATGAACACGTCCACCTTGTTGTCGCCCCAGGGAGCCACGGAGTCTTTTAGAATTTTGGCGTCGCGGTAACCCATTTCGTTGTATTTCTGGATTATGCGCTCAAGGTCATCGCGATAGTCCTGCTCCACGAACTTTTTCTGCGAGAAGAGTTTCCACAGATTGCCCCCCTCGTTGGTCTTTTTGATCACGCGCTTGAGTTTGGAGTCGGAGAGCACTTCGTTGCCGTCGATGTAGATCTTGTGGACTTTCACTTTGGAGTGCTTGTCGACGTTGATCGTCACGATCATCTCGTTCTCTTTGGAGAGGTCGTCGTTGAGCGTGATCTTCACGTCGGCGTTGCCGAAGCCCTTGGTCTCGAAATATTTCTTGGTGATATCGGTGGCGCGGTTCACGATATTCTGCGTGATCTGGTTGCCGGCCATGAGCTGCAGGCGTTCCTGCAGTTCCTTCTTCTCGGAATTTTTCATTCCGGTGTAGCGCACTTCCGAAATGCGCGGCTGTGTGCGCAGGTTGATAAGGAGCCATGCCTTGTCGCCGGCTGTCTTCTCCAGTATTATCTGGGCCTGTGCGAAGAGTCCCTGGCGCATCAGGCGTTTTACGGCCGTGGTGATGTCATTGCCCGGAATTTCGATTTTGTCGCCGACCTTGAGGCCCGAGTAGCCGATTACGATATAGTCCTCGTAGTTGTCGGCGCCGGTGACGCGCACCCCGGCTATCTCGTAGGTAGTGGGGAGTCCGGCGTAGACAACCGGGGGATTGTATATGGTGTCGGCGGCTTCCTGGGCGCGCGCCGGCAGCAGGGCCATGATGGTCAGTAATGCAAGGAGCAGTCTGTAAGGCATATCTCTGTGATGACTGTGTGGGGAGAGACGGATTGGGATTAATGTTAGACAAAAGGGGTTATCTGCCGGCTGTGCCGCTCACCTGCTCGGAGGTGAGGCCGAAGCGTCGCTCGCGCCCCTGATAGTGCAGAAGCATCTCCACGAAGTCGGCTTTGGAGAAGTCGGGCCAGAATTTCTGCGTCACGGCGATCTCGGCGTACGCGATCTGCCACAGCAGGAAATTCGATACACGCAGATCGCCGCCGGTGCGGATCAGCAGATCCGGGTCGGGGCAGTCCACGGGGAGGGAGGCGGTGGAGAGGGAGGTGGCGAAAGTTTCCTCGCTGATCTCTGCGGGGTCTATCTCGCCGGCGGCGGCGCGGGCCGCTATGGTGCGTGCGGCGTTTACGATGTCCCACCGTCCGGAATAACTTAGGGCGAGGTTAAGTACCAGGCCGGTACAATGGGCGGTGGCGGCGAAACAGCCCTCGAGGCGGCGCCGTGGATCGGCGGGCATACGGGCGAAGTCGCCTATCATCGTGAGGCGCACGTTGTTTTTTATCAGATCGGGGGTCTCGCGCTCTATGGCGATGCCGATGAGATGCATCAGCGCGTCGACCTCGGGCTGCGGACGGTGCCAGTTCTCGGTAGAGAAGGCGTAGAGGGTGAGGCATTTCACCCCTGTCTCCGACGCGATCTCGGTTATGCGCCTGACAGTGGTGACCCCCTCCACATGTCCTTCCGAGCGGTCAAGTCCGCGGGCCTTGGCCCATCGTCCGTTGCCGTCCATGATGATGGCAACATGGGCCGGCACCTTTGAGGGGTCGAGACTTTCAATCAGCGAGCTGAGATACTGTTTATCGTCCATCGGGCATTTCAGAGGGATTGGTTTGACAATCAGGGTTCAGTCAACATAGTGGCAGGTCTGGCATCTTTCGCCGAACTCGTATGTGACCGAGATCTGTATGTTGGAGTACCAGTCGGTATTTCGGCCGAACGACGATTTGATCTGATGGAGATCGGAGAGGGGACCGTCGATATGGTCGTTGAACACTTTAGTCATGCAGAACTCCGCGCCGAGGTTGAGGCGCGGTTTCATCTTGAACTTCACGCCGAAGGCCATGGGGATGTTGAATCCCACGGCGGTCTGTCCGGAACAGGTGGCGAGCGTGGCACCCACGCCTACCGCCAGATAGGGGCTCCACCGGCGGAGGTTCTTGTAAGTCTCCCCTATCCCGTAGGGGAAGAAGTTGAACTCCACGCGGGCGCCGAGATCGTAGGCGGTGGACTTGAACGAATAGTTCTCGCCGCCGGGAAACACATCGTCCATATCCTTCGTGTCGCCGCTGAGGCTCATCACGTTGAATACGGTACGCACGGCCCACCGCACGTCGGGGAGATAGCGGAAAGAGGCGCCGGCCGAAAAACCGGGATGCGCGAAGATACTCTGCGAGGCGTCGCCCAGATACCCGGCCATGCCGAACTGCCCTCCAAGATCGAACTTGTAGGTGGATTCCTGGGCGCATGTCCTTATGGCGGCGGGGAGCATGGCCAGAATCAGTATGAGCGACAGTATGGTTTTTCGCATCGTGAATACGGAAAGAAAGGAGGTTGTCTATGCGGTATTACTGCAAAGGTTTGAACCGCAATGCGTTTATGGCTCCGACACGGTAGTAGAACTGCAGACGCGAGTCCTTGTCGCGGCCACCGAAAAGGAAGAGGCATGGCACATCCCATTCCGTTATCGGGCGTATGGCCTTGGGAACTACAGAAGCCTGGTATTCGAACACCAGGAGGTCGGCGCCGCTGAGCGCGGGGAAGTCTTTGGGGAGCTGCACGGAGATGTCGCCCTGTCCCCAGGTCATGCCCATATCGCGCGACACATACACTTTGCCGTTGACCTCATTGCCGTTGCGGCCTCCCATTGCAATGAGGGCAGGCTGGCGCGAGGTGACCCAGCTGAGTGTGTCGGTACGGGCTATGGTGTAACGTGCCACGGCGTAACCTTCGGCGGCGGGGAGCCCTGAGCCCACTTTAGCCCAGCGTGAACCGTCGTAAGCCCAGGCCGAACCGGTGAGCACACCCGAGGCGTTGCGGCCTCCGGCGATGAGTACCTGCGGTTTGACGGCCCAGTCGGTAGAGGAGAGCACACTGCCGGAGTAGCCGCTGACGGGGAAGTCGGGCTGCGCGGCGCTTTCGGAGCCTGCGGGATAAGCCATGTGGGTGTACGACCCGTCGGCACCTTTTTTCAGACCGAGCACGCCGGGGGGATAGGCGGCCGTTATGGCTTCCCAGCCGGTGGTGCCGGTGGGGGTAAAGGTAGCTCCGTCAGTGCTCGACAGGAGCGCTCCGGAAGCGGAGAGTATATATAATGTGTTACCGTCGTGCGAGGCGGTCAACGATGATACTTTCACATCTGCGGGGAGATCGGTGTCTGTCTTTTCCCATTTCCCTTTGAAGGGATCGACGGAGCGGTAAAGCTCTATCCCGTTGCGGGTGGCGGCCAGTGTGTAGGCTGTGCCGAGGAAGCTCACCGTGCGCATCTCCGTGGCGTCGCTTACCGGCATCGGCGGGAGTGCCGCGTCGCTCCACTGCAGTGAGTCGGCGTACTGGGTGTGTACGTTCACCTTTATTTCGTAGGTACGTTCGTAGGATCCGTTGTAGCTTTTGAGGTAGAGGGATACCGGTTTGGTGAAGTTGATCTTTTCGTCGGGGGAGGTGAGGAAATCCACCACAGTGTCGTTACCGTGAACCGATGTCATGTGGAACTTGCACTCGGCGCAGGCATCGGTCTGCATCTTTACAGCAAGGGCGCTGATGTCGGTGCCTGTCGGAAGGGAATCGGCATTGAAAATGGTGCCGTTGACAAGGTCGATGGAAAAGTACACCGAATCCATATTATTGAGCACCTTGTCGTTTTCCTGAAGCGAGAAACTTCTTACGGCTGTTCCGGAA
This sequence comes from uncultured Porphyromonadaceae bacterium, assembly GCA_900552325.1. Classification (GTDB taxonomy): domain Bacteria; phylum Bacteroidota; class Bacteroidia; order Bacteroidales; family Muribaculaceae; genus UBA7173. The sequence continues at coordinate 5,479 of URZG01000011.1, forward strand.
TAATCGGCCGCACCCTCCTGAGTGGGAGTGTCAGCAGTGTTGCAGGCTCCCGCAAGGAGCAGGAGCGCAGCCGCGCAGACGCCATAAAGTCCTTTATTGATTGCTATTTTCATGCAAGCGTAGTTGTTTCAAATTGCAAAGTTAGCAAGTTTTTGCAAATCTTGAGCCATAACGCGGCGTTTTCAGCATTTTTAAAGTTTACAGACGGCTGGAAAGAGGGATTTAACATTAGTTGTATGGCGGCGAAAAGCGATGTTCAGGCGTAGATGTCGCATCCGGTGAACAGCGGGTTGTTTGAGTACCATTCCACCAGGTTTCCACCGAAGTCGCGGCGGCAACACATCGGCGAGTGGGGCAGGGGAGGCGCGGCAGCCGTGCCTGCGGTGCCGAGAGGGAAGGGGGCTGTCTCTACCCGCAGGGCGTCCCAAAGGCCGGCTTCGAGGAGCGCCGAGAGGAATGTGGGGCCTCCTTCAACCAGAACGGAGGTCAGGCCGTGGGTCATGAACAGGCCTCCAAAAAGATTCTCAAAGGTGTCGTATCCCTCTATAATTGTAGCGCCGGCGTCGAATATCGGTTCCGAGCCGGTGAGGCGGTGGCTGCGGTCTACCACGAAACGCATCGGGCTTTCCCCTACCCATCCGCGCAGGGTCAGCCGCGAACCGTCGGCGATGGCTGTGGCGGCTGTGGTGAGTACGGCTCCGGTTTGGGAGCGCAGTTTCATGGTGAGCAGCGATGTGGCTGCGTTGGAGAAGCGTGCCGGAGACCGGCCGGGTGAGCGCCGTGCGTCCATGAATCCGTCGGACGATTGAGCCCACTTGAGGTAGATGAAAGGGCGGCGTAGGCGCTGCGCTGTGAAAAACACATGGTTGAGTTCCTCCGATTTGCGGGCGAGAACGCCGGTGGCGACCTCCGCTCCGGCATCGCGCAGCATCGCTATGCCTCGGCCGTTCACTTTGGGATTGGGATCTCCTGCGCCGACGACCACCCTCGGTATGCCGGTGTCAACCAGCAGTCTGGCGCAAGGAGGCGTCTTGCCGTAGTGCGAGCAGGGCTCGAGGGTGACGTACATTGTGCTGTCGGCAAGGAGGTGGCGGTCTGCGTGGCTTACGGAGGCCAGGGCGTTGACTTCGGCGTGCCCTTCGCCGTAGCGGCGATGCCACCCGCTGCCGATGATGCGTCCGTCGGGAGCCACAACAACTGCGCCGACCATAGGGTTGGAGCCGGTCATGCCGCGCCCCCGTGCCGCCAGGCGCAGTGCCAGGCGCATATATCGCTCGTTGATTTCCAATTCAGTCAGGTTTTTTTGTTGTGCAAATGTACGTAAAAAGCGCCGTAAGTCTCCTCTTCTCCTCGTTATAAAACCGTTAAATAGAAAAAATTGCCGAAAAGAGATGTAAAAATTTTGTGATTCGGAAAATTGTGCGTAATTTTGCCCCGCTAAAAGCAAAAACCTTAGGCTTTTCAGCATCCGATCACGATAACAATAAACACAAATATTAAAAAATGATCATCGTACAAGTAAAAGAAGGCGACAACATCGAAAAAGCTCTCAAAAAATTCAAACGCAAATTTGAAAAAACCGGTATCGTAAAGGAACTCCGCAGCCGTCAGGCTTTCGAGAAACCTTCGGTAGCCAACCGCAAGAAGATGATGAAGGCCGTTTACGTGCAGAAACTGCGTCAGGTAGAGGAATAATCCCGCCCACCTTCTTTCGACTCTAAAAATATCACACCTCGGAGCGCCGCTGCAGCAGCGCCCCGAGGTTTTGTGCGTACGTATCCGATGTGTGGATATGTTGTATAGCTGTTTTCGGGGAAAATCACATGCGAAAATTTGGAATTTCGTAAAATTGTAGTTACCTTAGCGAATCTTAAGAAAGAACTTGTTTGAGCTTAAAGCCGTTAACCATGTCAACCCCGGAGATAATAGATGCTTTTATCAGCTATCTGCGCTACGAACAAGGGCGCTCGGAACTTACGGCGGGGATGTACAGCCGCGAGCTACGCGATTTCGCCGGATTCATTACCGGCGGAAACCCGGCGAACGGGTTTGATCCGCTGACGGTGACCACCGACGATGTGCGCCTCTGGATCGACCACCTCTCGCGTTACGGCATATCGCGTCGCACTGTGCGGAAGAAGCTGTCGGCCATAAGTTCTTTCTACCGCTTTCTGATCCACCGCCGCAGCGCGGTGTTCAATCCCGTGGACGATATCGCCCCAGCGCGGCTTGAGAAAAATCTGCCGGTTTACATCCGGCAGGATGAAATGGAGGAGGTTATCGGTTCGCTTCAGGCTGAGGACGCCCCGGGATCCCCCTTCGAGAATCTGCGCAACGCGCTCATTGTGTTGATGCTTTACTCCACAGGGATGCGCCGTGCCGAACTGATCTCGCTAAAGGACGTCGATGTCGATACAGCGCGCTGCGAACTAAAAGTGCTCGGAAAGCGTAATAAAGAGAGAATAATACCTTTCGGCGAAGAGCTGCGCCTGGCCATAGAGAGCTATCGGCAGGCACGCGGGCGATGCCTCGGCTCCGCCTTGCCGCCGGAAGATTTTTTCGTCCGCTCCGACGGTGCGCCGCTATATCCGATGCTGGTGCAGAGAATTGTCAGGGAGGCGCTCGCAGGCCACAGCAACGCCTCGCGCCTGTCGCCCCACACTCTCCGCCACAGTTTCGCCACAGATATGCTCAACAACGGCGCCGAGCTGACCGCCGTGCAGCAGCTTATGGGACATGCCTCTCTCGCCACCACACAGATGTACACCCACATCACCTTTCGCGAATTACTACAGAACTACCGGCATGCTCACCCGAGAGCTGCCGGCAACACTAACAATTAATATATAAAGGAGGAAACTTATGGAAGTAAGAATTCAAGCCATCAACTTCGATGCTACCGAAAAGCTCATAGCTTTTATCAACAAGAAAGCCGAACGCCTCCAGCGCCATTTCCCCGCCGTGAGCGATGTGGAAGTGAAGCTCACAGTCATAAAACCCGAATCCGCCATGAACAAAGAGGTTGTGATCACCGCATTCCAGCCACAGGGCGACGTTGTCGGCAACAAGGTGGCCGATTCTTTCGAGGAGGCCGTGGATCTCTCGCTCGAGGCGATGGAGCGCCAGCTCGAGAAACTCAAGGATAAGAAATAACCGCAACCCCGTGTCCCTCGTCAGTTTTCAGGAAATTGGCAGGCATAACAAAGACGTATCAGAACCGGCCGCGTAGCGCGGACGTACTGATACGTCTTTCTGTTTTTATCGGATGGGAACGGTCTCCGGCCGTTGCCTGCATTTCAGGGGGGGCGTAGTACTTACCGGTCAGTCGTTCATGTTCGGCCACTGTAGGGACGCTCCGCGGAGCGTCCGCATAAATGGTTGAGATTCAGTCTATCTCCCGGACGCTCCGCGGAGCGTCCCTACAGAGTGATGTCGTTTGGTGATTTTACACACCTGCGTTGATGGTTGACAGTCAACGGGAGTGGTGTCAGTCGTCGGAATCTCCGTCGCTGAGGGGATCGAAGTCGTCGCCGGGGCCGTATTCATTTCCGGAATTAGTGTTGACGAGCTGCCCGATCTGGCTCATGGAGATTTTGCCTTTTATGAGAATAAGGTTGCTCTCACCCGGTTCGTTGGTGAAGAGCAGCATGTCGGTCAGCATGTCGCCGCTCTCGTCGGCATGGCCGTAGATGGTGGTCGATTCGTTTTTCTCGCTGGTGACGAGAAGTTGCTCCATGGAATTTTCCTGCACGTAGGCGGCCAGCATCTCCTGCGCTTTTTGGGCGGCGGACTTGTTTTCGATGTTCAGCACAAGCACCGAGTCGAGGTTGCCGGTCATCTTGCTGAGTTCCGGATTTCCGAGACTGATCCCTTTGGCAAGTCTCATCATTGCCTTCCCTACGTAGACTGTCTGCACGCCGTCCATGTCGGCTACGGCCTGGAAGGGATTCTGTGCGCGGCACGACGAAAGAGCCACACATATTACAGAGAATAAAAACAACAGACGTTTCATAGTTATCTTTTTCTTTAATTTATTCGTAGATATTTATATTTTGGTTTCAGACTCTTGTTGGTCAGGCTGGAGCCGCGAAAGGGTTGTGGTGACTGCTGACCCGATGCGCTCGTCGGTCTGGCGATAGATACCGTCGGCCGAAGCGAGAGTGCGGGCCAATGTCATCAGCGCCGCCTCCGACACCCTTGCGGCCTGTTCGGGTGTAAGGTACATATCGGAGCCGTCGTCAAGGCCGATATCGTCAGCCGGAGTTTCCGGCGCGGGGGGCGGGGTGGCGGCGGCTTTCCGTGCGGTGCGGGGTGTGGGCCGGTGTCTTGGAGCCGGAGTGGTGACGGTGGCTACGGCAGCCTTTTCATCAGTCGGGGTGACAGTCTCATCTGTCGTAGCCTCCTCATTCGTCGGCTGTTCGGCTTTGGCAATCAGTCGGTTGTCGCCGGCTTCCGGCAGCTCGCCAGTTGAAGGTGGGAACAGCAGCACGATCCCTGCGATGCAGGCTGCCACAGCTGCCGCGAGCCCCCGGCGGAGCCATGCCCCGCGGCGTAAGGCCGCCTTCCTGAAATGCCGTGCGGTTCTTTCTTCCAGGGCTTTGCCAAGGGCGGGGGGAGGGGCGACCTGCGCCGGCTCAGAGGCGAGAGCCTCGAAGAGGGCCCGGTCGTCGGCGAATTCATCGGACGCACATTCGGGATCGAGCAGCAGACGGCCGATCTCGCGTTCCTCCTCCGGCGTGGAGGTGCCGTCGTAAAACCGCTGCAACAGGGTGCGGAGACGTGTCTGTATGTGGAGAGATTCGTTCATTTCTTTCTGTTTAAAAGTTCTTTCAGTTTGCGGCGCGCCCGGCTCAGCTGCTGGCGCACTGTTTCGTCGGAAAATCCGGTATCGGCGGCGATTTCCTTATTGTCAAGTCCGGAGAATACCCGGAGCCTCATTACTGTGGCCTGCCCGGCAGGGAGAGAGTCGATACAGGAGCGGATGTACTCGGTCGATGAGCGCTGCTCCGTTTCGGTACATTCGTGGACTATCGGAGGCGCGTCATCGATAGGGATCGCCGCCCGTATGGCGCGGCGCCTCAGAAGGTCGATGCAGCGCCGGCGGGTCAATGTCGCGGCGTATGCCTTTGGCGATTCCACCTCCCCGAGCTTGCCGGACTCTTCCAGGAGCTTGCCGAACACATCCTGTACGGCGTCGGCGGCATCCGCTTCATTAGCCAGGATCCTCAGGGCCAGACCGTAAAGCTGCGGCCATTGCGACAGGTAGAGTTCTTTGAAGGTGGACTGATTCATTTCTATTGACAATACGCGGCTACAAATTTAATGCCGCTTTCTGTAATAGAGACGTGCCGGCATGATGTTTTGTGACACCATTGGAAAAATTTTTTCCTCTGCGGGATATGCATCCTGTATAATTATGCAATATTCGGGGCTTAAAATTTGGAGATATGATTTTTTCAATTTAACTTTGCTGTGTGGTCACTTTTAAGGTGATTATGTTTGCAAAGTGCTGAAATTTCAACCAAATTATTGTCATAAACAGATGAGGAATATCTTATCCGCCTTATTGTTGGCTTTAGTTTGTTTTGTCCCGCAGTTGCGGGCGCAGACTCATCCGGCATACGGCTTTCTTGCAGGTAGCGATGACTACCCTCTGCTTCTTAACCATCTGGTGTCTTTTGATCTTGACACGGAGACCACGCAAATCACCGATGTAATGACCTATTCAGGTTATACGACGGCTGCCGACTGGGTAGATGGAAAATATTATGTGGCCGGCTCAAAGGTTGTCGCATCAGGTGAAATACCCGATATGCTGATGATTTTCGATCTCAAGAACGGGCAGTTTTCCTCTGTGGCGCCGATTACAGGTATAAACCGTTTTATCAATGACATGGCTTATGACAACAGTCGTAAGAAGATGTATGCCGTGGCGCGTCTCAGCCCTACAGACGCTACCTCCAACCATGCCCTCTATACCATAGACCTCACGACAGGTGTAGCCACTAAAATCGGATCGGATCTTGGGCGTCGTATCGCCACACTGGCTTGCAGTTACGACGGAGAACTTTATGCCGTGGACGCTCTGGGTGCTTTTTGTTCGATTGATCCTGCTGCCGGGACTCTTGAGGAAATAGGCAATACCGGAGTAGTCCCGTCGGGGCGTAACTCCATGACTTTCGACCATTCCACCGGCACCCTCTACTGGACTTGCATGTACCGTAAAACCGGCGATTACATGGAGATGGATATTTCTGACCTCCGCACCATAGATGTGGAATCGGGGCAGTCGTTCTCGCTCAAAAGCACCGGCAGCAACACTCAGATTTCAGGTCTGTATATCCCTTACAGCGCCGCGGCCTCCAATGCTCCGGCTCATGTGTCGGATTTCCTCGTCACTCCAGGTGCGTCAGGCGCAAATACAGCCACAATCACATGGACTAACCCTACAAGACTTTTCGGCGGCGGCAATCTCACCTCAATCACAAGGGTGGAGATTTACCGTGATGACGTTAAGATTGCCGAGGTGACGGATGCCGTTCCCGGACGCCCTTCGCGTTACGTCGACAATATAACCGGCAGCACCGGAGCCATGCACACTTATAAGATAATGGCCTGTAACGCAGCCGGACCCGGTGCGCCTTCGCAGACTACAGTATTCGTGGGCCAGGATGTGCCTTCAAAGGTCAGGAATCTCGTTGTGAGCCGCCCTGTAGCCGATGCAGCGCTGATAACATGGGACGCTTCTGACGGTGGTGCCAACGGCGGCTTTGTCACTACCCCGGTCTATTACACCGTACGCCGTATGCCCGACCGCAAACTTGTGGCCGAAGGGATAACCGAATGTTCGGTAAGGGATAACAACGTAAGCCCGATGGGTACTTACACCTACACCGTAATGGCATCGAACCGATATGGCGACAGCGAACTTTCCGAAACGGAACCTGTGACCCTCGGCCCTGCCATTGAACTGCCTTACAGCTGCGGCTTCTCCGAGGAAGAGTTCGGCGACTGGTCGGTTGTCGACGCCAACGGCGACGGCATGACATGGGTTCGCGAATGGAACAGCGCTTTCCATTCAAACTCCATACGTTACGACGGCACAGGCTCTAACAAGGCCGACGATTATGCCGTGCTGCACTGCGCCAATATTAAGGAAGGATCCACTTATAAAGTAACCTTCTCCACGACGAGCTACCGCCAGCACAACCTTGAGTTTGTGCTTCTGCGCAACGGCAATACCACAGATGTAGCACAGGTGGTACATCTGTCAGATGAAGGACAGCATTACAGCGTTACCACCAAGGAATTCACTTTTGTCGCCCAGGAAGGTGGCGTGCTCAACATGGCGTTGCATGTAGTGTCGGAACCGGGCAATTCCCACCTGATGGTTTACTCCTTCACGATGGAGGAACTTGTGGATGTGAATCTGGCCGCGCTGTCGGTCAACGGCACTCCTCGCCCTGTGGCAGGCAATACTTACACATATAATGTATCGGTGGTGAACCGCGGCACACAGGCAGTAGCCGGTTACAAGACCGAGCTCATTGATGCCGATGGAGTTGTGCTCGCATCAGCCATGCAGGAAGGCACGGTGGCTCCCGAAGCCAGTGTGTCGGCGCCGGTGATATGGACTGTCCCTGCCGATTTCTCAGGTACTGAACTTTATGGCCGTGTGGAGGCCGAAGGCGACGGAGTTGTAGCTGACAATGTATCGCCTGCTTTGGCTGTAGCCGTGCAGCCGGCCGGAAGCGATGAGCTTGTGCTGGCCGGAGCTGCCGAAGGATATGGGAATACCCATCCGTTCAATGCCTACGACAAGAAGTCGGCTGCATTGAATATTTATCAGGCGTCGGAAATCGGTCTGCAGCGCGGACGCATCTCGCACCTTGAGTGGCAGTCGAAGTCGACCTTCAAGGAGGTGCCTGCCATGGATATCAAAGTTTATCTCGCAAACACCGACCGAACGAAGGCCCCCGACGGATTCCTCCCTGAATCCGAAATGACACTCGTTTATCAAGGCACGGTCAAGGTAGAGAAATCATCCGATCCCGTCGCTCTCGGAATAGACCTTGACCAGCCGTTCCTCTATACCGGCGGTAATCTGGCGGTGCTGACATTAAGTTCTGTTCCGCAGTACACAAGTCAGGTCAACTTCGCATATTACACCTCTCCTGTGGAAGGTAACAGCTGTTACTCCGTTGCCGACGATAACATGGTCTTCGATTTCACTCAGACGGGTACCGCCCGCACCGGAACATCCGTAATTGCCATGAATGTACGTACGGCCGGCCATACAGTGGCCGGAGCGGTGACCGACATGTCGGGCAACCCCCTCGAGGGTGTTAAGGTGAGAGTGTTGCAGAACGGTGATGTGGCATACACCGATGCCGAAGGGCATTATGAGCTTGAATTCCTTGCCGACGGCGAATATGATGTGGAGTTCATGCTTTTCGGCTATCCCGAAGTCACACGCAAGGTTTCCGTATCGGGTGAGGACGCTGCACTTGATGTGGCGCTCAGCAATATTCCCGCGCATACGCTTTCCGGAACGGCAGTGTCAGTTGACGGCAAGCCTGTAACAGGGGCCACTGTCACTGTGGAGGGTTACGAGACGCTGTCGGGCTCAACCGACGATAACGGGCGTTTCTCCATCGAGGGTGTGCTTGAGTATGACAATGTCACCGTCCGCATCAACAAGGATTGGTTCAGGGAAGCCCGTGTCACGCTCTCCATTGCAGGCGATGTGGTCCTTGACCCCGTGACAATGACCTACAGCGACTATTCTCCCTTGAATGTCAATGCTGAAAACGCGGATAATGCTGCTTCGGTCAGCTGGGATGCTCCCGGCACAACTTGCACGGTATGTTATGACAGCGGTGTTGCCGGTTCGCAAATCGGTTTCAACGACACCGAGAGCGGCTCGTATGCCATAGGTACCGCTTTCCGTCAGCCTATGCTTCTGGAGAAGGTGCAGTGGATGACAACCCTTCAGGGAGGTCCGCACAATGCGTTGCATCTGTATATATATGACCTTGACGAAAACGGTGAGCCGACTTCTGACCTGCTGTATTCCGAACGGTCGATACGCAACACCGACGGCGAAATGTTCACTTACACTCTGCCTGCACCGGTCGAGGCACCGCGCGGATGCCTGGTAATGCTGAATTATCCCGGTTTCCTGGGGCTGGCCATTGACAACCGGTCGCTTGAGGCTCCTTACCGCAGCGGCATCTATTATTTTACTGCCGATTACAATTCGGGTAATTTCGCCTCTATGGACGGCGCAGGCCTTGACGCGAACCTTATGCTCCGTGCTGTCGGCAAGCCATATCCTTTCAACATGCGTCAGGATGACGTTCTGCCTCAGGCTCCGGCCTCGCAGCCCGAGTGGCGCAAATATCGTTTGTGGCGCGAGTCAATGAACGGCAACGATGTTTCAGCCGAAGAGCTTCTCACTCCCGCCGATATAACTTCGACAATGTTCGCCGATGCATCGATGGCACAGGCTCCAATCGGAATATACCGCTATAAGGTTGTATCCGTGATGCCTGACGGCACACTCTCCACCCCGGCATACTCCAGGCGCGTATTAAACCGCATGGTTACTGATGTTACAGTGCCGGTTACCACCAACGCGCTCTCCGGAAGCGCTGAAGGCGCCGAGGTTTCGCTCGTGTCTGCCGACGGACAAAACTCCTATTCGGCTGTGGTTGATGAAAACGGTTCGGCGGTTTTCAACGGTATATGGAAAGGCGAATACCGCCTGACCGCAAAACTCTACGGCTTCAAGGCCCATAGCGCCGTGATGGACTTCTCGCAGGAGGATACTTACGCCGTGCCTGCCATCCGTCTGGCAGAGATTTTCGCTGATCCCGCCAACCTGTCGGTTGTGGCCGAGGAGGGCTCTCTTACCGACGGCGAGTTCCGGTGGAACGAGTCGGGCCATATTACGGATGATTTCGAGTCGGATGCCGACTTCGCCCGCCATCCCTCGGGATATGTGGCATGGCAGTATATCGACGCCGACGGCAGCACCACTGTCGCCGAACAGGCCTACGACTTCCCCGGCCGCAAGTCGCCCCACGCGTTCATCTGCTTCAATCCGTCGGCCACCACGCCGTCGATGCTTCCCGACGTGACTACGGCCGTGCCTCATTCCGGCAATAAGATGCTCGCTTCATTCTGGGGCGCTCTCGGCTCGGATGACTATGTGATCTCCCCGCGCCTCAACTACTTCACCCCCTTCACAGTCTCGCTCTACGGACGTCGCCGCTCGGTGAACTATCTCGAGACTTTCCGCATGGGTTACTCCATGACCACTCCCGACCCCGAAGCCTTCACCTGGGGCCCGGTATGTGATCCTGAGGCCGACGGCTGGCTTAAATTCTCTCTCGACGTTCCTGCCGGCGCACGTTATGTAGCCGTGAACTCAACCTCCGACGACGGTTTTATCCTCTTCCTCGATGATTTCGATATCAATTCCAATTCGGGTATGCCGATGTACTCGGTGGAGAGCGCTCCCGAGGTTCGTTATGAGGTGGAACTCGACGGCAAGGTTCTCGGCCAGACCGAGGATTGCTCCTTCCCGCTGACCGGCCTTTCCGCCGGCGAGCACACCGCAGCGGTCACCGCGGTTTATGCCAGCGGACGTTCGGCAAAGAGCTCTATCCGCTTCAACCTCGCCTCCGCGATAGGGGAGGTGGTTGCCGACAGCGATCTCACGGTGACTCCCAACCCGGCGGTCGATGTAGCTGCCGTATCCGCTGACTTCTCCGAGGCCCGTCTGTACAGCGTCAGCGGCCAGCTGCTCCGCGTCTTCCCCGGCACACAGGGACGTCTGCTCCGTGTGGGTGATCTTCCCCGCGGCGCGCACCTGCTGAGTGTCACGATGCCCGACGGCTCAGTACGCTCTCTGCGTCTCCTCCTGAAATAATCCCTTCCCCATAAAGAACGCGGCCGCCCCGATCATTCGGGAGCGGCCGTTTTTTGTTCCGGATGTTTATCGTCGGGTTGCGACCGTTATTGGTCAGCCGTCGGATTTTCGAGTGTGAGTCAGAATTGCCAACAATGGCTTCGCAGTAGGGACGCTCCGTGGAGCGACCGAAAATAGCGCTGAAATATAGTTGATTATGCGGACGCTCCACGGAGCATCCCTACTGCGGGAGGGCATTAAAGAAACCTCATTGGGGCGCGTCGGTTTGCAGGCGCGCCCCAATGAGGTCGGTATATCGGTCTGTAAGGTGGCGGGTTATTTGTCGAGCTGGATGGCTTTGATGTAGCTGTCGTGGACAAGCATGTTGGGAGCCTTGGCGTTCTCTACGTACTGCATCAGCAGTTCTTTGCCGCGTTCGGCGGTGCAGTGGTTGCGGGCTTCGCGGATCTCTTTGTAGGAGCCGCGCGGAGCTTCAACGAAATCCACGACGGCCTGCCAACCCTCGGGGGCGGCCACGCCGGTCATGGCGCTGTCGTTGATTTTTTTGTATGGCCAGAAGGTGTAGCCGATGTTGTTGGCCCGGAGGACATCCACGAATGTGCTCATCCATTGGTCGGTGTTGTGTCCGATTTCGCCCATATACATCGGTAGCCCGGTCTTGTCGCGGAACCCGATAAATTCGCCGATTGCAGCGGCGGTGGGTTCGCCGCCGTAGCGATGGCAGGTGTACATGATGTTGGGGTCGAACGTCCAGTCGGTGAAGTTGCCGAAATGGCTGTTCCACTGCGGACCGCCGAGCAGTATTATGTGGTTTGTGTCGACAGTGCGTATGGCCGCTGTGGCGCGCTTGTAGAGGGGCTCAAGGGCCGCGTTGAGCGAATCGCGCTCCTCTCCTTCCCAATAGGTGGCGATCGGTTCGTTGGAGAGCTCGTAGCCGAGGATTACGTCTTCGTCAGCGTAGCGGGTGGCGATCCGTTTCCAGATGTCGATGAACTGCTGCTGGGCCGCGGAGTCGGTCATAAGCCATGGGTAACCGTAGCTGTCATCGATGTTGTCGCCGGTCTGGCCGCCGGGGCAGTCGTGCATGTCGAGGATGAGGCGCAGGTTGTTCTTGCGGGCCCATCGCACGCAGTCATCGATGCGGCGGAATCCCTCTTCAGGGTCATTGAGGCCCATGTAGTCCTCGTTGGTGAATAGTTTGTAGTGGAAGGGGATGCGCACGGTGTTGGCTCCTTTCGAGGCAATGAAATCGAAGTCGGCCCCGGTTATGTAGTTGTCCTTGAACTGCTGCCAGAATTCCCTGGCTGCAGTGGGGCCTGCCAGCTGGCAGAAAGCCTCGTTGATCATGTGCGGGGACGTGGTGCGCGAGAAGCCGAACATGTAGCCCTCCGGGTTGAGCCAGTTGCCTGTGTTGGTGCCTTTGATGTAGAACTTCTCTCCGTTGGAGTTCACAATGTCGGGACCGTCGACTTTCAGAAAGTCTTTTGCGGAAGCCGGAGCGGCGGCCGCCATGGCCAGTATGGCCGCGATTACTGTTTTCTGAACAGGAAATTTCATTTTTCAGTAGGGTGATTTAAGATTTGGATGCCAATATCGGATGATATGCCAATATTCGTGGCAAAGATACTAAAAATCCGGCTAATGCCGTCGGCAGGTCAATCACGGGTAAACGGAATATAGTTGAGGAGAATATGCAATATTTTGATATATAGAAAAGTAGGCGATGGGTGATTGTATCCTTGCCGGTAACTATGAGAGACAGATGAGTAAATATAAATGTTAAAATACGTTAAAAAATCAAGGGGGGTAAAAGTTGTTTCGTAAAATAAGTATAATTTTATCGAATGTATTGAATATGCCTTGTGTGTCTTATAATCCATGAAATGATTTAATATCATTCTTTTTGCATTTGTAGTTTTTCTACAATTCGACAACGCTTTCGCAGCCACGCCGGATGCATTGACCGCACCGATGTGGATCCCAACGACTCTATCGTCTGGTTCTCCGATATGGAAGGTTTCGACGGTACTCTCAAGATCGCCTTCGACTTCGGCGGCTACCAGAACTGCGACATCGAGGTAAGCAATATCGTCTTCAAGGAACATCAGTACGACGACGGTACCATTATCCCCGCGGCGGCCAACGTCCCCGAAATCTCCGAGGCCGACAACATCTTCGCCAATTTCGAGGTTGTGAAATACACCACATGGTTCGCTGACGGCAGCTGGAACGCCGACGGCATCACCCAGCCCGAAATCGTATTCTTCAACGACGGCTACAGCTTCATCGCTCCCGAGGGTATCGGTTCGGACCAGTGGCAGGGGCAGGTTCATGTATGGACCAATGTGGAGACCTCCGCTGACAACAAGTATGATTTCGTGATGAATATCCAGTCTGACCGCGACGTCAACGGCGTAACCGTGAAGCTCCAGAAGGGCGACTCTCTCGGAGAGGACACCAAGACGGATGATGAATCCTACATCGTTCTTGACCGCGTGAATGTGGAGGCCGGTACCACTTATCTCTACTACTTCAAGGGTAAGCAGGGTATCGACACCAAGAACCTCCAGCTCTGCATGGACTATGCAGGCGCTCCCGGCAAGGCCAACATCACGGTTTCCGGCATCAAGATGCAGGTTGCCAAATAAGGCCTGCGGATAATGCGTAATCCAATCCGTACAGTTTTTTTTCAATCCGTACAGTTTATAAGGCAAGAGGGGACCCGGCGCCGCCGGGTCCCCTCTTTGTCATATCTCTTCTTTGTTATTGTGTGACTCCGGAAACAGGCGGCGTCAGCCTTCTGCCTCAGGGTCAGTGTACCATTTGGAGTAGAAGAGGTAGTTGTGGGCTATCTTCTGGTTGAGTTCGCGCGATTTTTCAGGTTCCATCATCTTCACGAATTTTGCCGGGGCGCCGGCCCACATCTCGTTGGGACCGATTTTTGTGCGGCTGAGCACCACGGAGCCGGCGGCCACGAGGGCGCCTTCGCCTACCTCGGCGTCGTCCATCACGATGGAGCCCATGCCGATCAGGGCGTAGTCGCGGATGCGGGCGCCGTGGATGGTCACGTTGTGGCCGATCGACACGTCGTTGCCGATCTCTATGGTGGATTTCTGGTAGAGGGTGTGGAGCACCGAGCCGTCCTGGATGTTGACGC